>JAGLPU010000030.1 GCA_023137175.1 Candidatus Parcubacteria bacterium
TCTTGTTATTTCCATAACTCGCTAAAACCTTATGACTCTGGAGCAGCCATTATGATGATGAAAGAAATGGGGCTCAAGGCAACCAATTGGGAAGGAGAAGAATTCACCATCTTTGATGAAAAGATTGTCGCAGCTCCGGAAAAACTCTATGGTGAACTCTATGGCCTTGTTTGTCAATAATTTTCTTGACAAATAAGGAAATTCTGCTATTGTAGTCACAAGAGAAGTTTGGTTAAACTAACCAAACTGATGCTCCTTAAAAGAGGTGAAAAAATATGATAGGTTCAACGTGGTTTGTAATATGCTTAGTATTATTGCTAATATTCATTTTTTTTATAGCAATGAACACTGACCATTTTTTGCCAACCTTCTTAATTTGGTTAGTAATAATAGCCGCAATTTTTGGTTTCGGCTATAAAACAGCCAGCGGATATCCTATAAGTATAGACAATATGAATCAAGGCCATGAATATATTGTCATTGCCGTAGGAGAAGGAGAAGAAAGTTCATACCGATACGGAGAACGGAAATTTCAGTATTTAGTGCTTGAAACAGGAGTAATGGTAATTACTCTTAAGTCTAGAACCATTCCTCCGGGATTGGTTGTTGGTGATACAATTATGATGTCAACCAACGATGAAATAAGAATAACCAAATCCTTTGCCCAAGGCAAAGGATAAAATAAAGATGAGCATCTTCAGGATGCTCATTTCTTTTTTTATATTTCTATGATAGATTTGAAGTATGAAAAGACCGGAAATAATGAGTCCCATAAAGGACTGGGCCAGTTTGGAAGCCTGTAAAAATTATGCAGACGCGGTATATTTTGGTGCCTCTGATTTAAGCTTGCGCGCCCGGGCAAACAATTTGAAATTGAGCGAATTAACGAAATTTGTCGCCAAATGCCACGAATATAAGATAAAGGCCTATCTCACTTTAAACTCCACCCTATATAACAAGGATTTGGCTAAGGCGGAAAAGATAATGAAAAAAGCCAAGCAAGCTAAAGTTGATATGGTAATTGTCTGGGATCCGGCGATGATAGCTATCGCTAAAAAGGAAAAGGTAAAATTCCTTGTTTCCACCCAAGCGAATATATCCAACTGGCAAACCGCTCGCTTCTATGAAAAACTGGGAGCCAGCAAAATAGTACTTGCCAGAGAGATGACTCTTAAACAAATTATTGAATTAAAAAAGAAAGTAAATATTGAAATTGAAACTTTTGTCCATGGAGCAATGTGTATGGCTATTTCCGGGAGATGTATACTTTCCGCCTATCTTTATGGCAATTCCGCTAATTGCGGTTCTTGCAGCCAGCCATGCCGCAAGGAATGGATTTTGTCTGACGAAGAAGGAAATAAGATAGCGAATGAGGGAAAATATTTTATGAACTCAAAAGACCTTTGCATGATCGAGCATATACCAGCTTTAATAAAAGCCGGCATCAGCTCCTTTAAGATAGAAGGGAGAAAAAGAGATCCCAGATACATAGCCACTACAGCCAGATGCTATAAGGAAGCAGTGGAAGCTTGTTTGGCCGGAACCTTTACCAAAGCGAAAGCCAAACAATGGAAACAGGAACTGGCTTCAGTCTATAACCGAGGGTTTTCCACCGGATTCTATTTCGGCACTCCGGGCAAAGAAGGCATAAGCTATGACAAAGCTGATAATATTTCTGAATTCAAAAAAGAACAAGTGGGAAAAGTCGTCCATTATTATCCTAAAATAAAAGTGGCTTCCATTGAACTCAAACACAGGGGAATAAAGCTGAATGATCAAATAGTTATAGAGGGTAAAAACACTTTTCTGGAACAAAGAATAGAATCAATGCAGATCAAAGGAAAAGATATTAAACAAGGAAAAAAGGGAGGAGAAGTAGCCATAACAGTGAATAAGAAAGTGAGGAAAAATGACAAATTATTCATAATAACAAACAGAACATGAAAATTGCAATAATCGGCCATGTTTGCATAGACCATAATATCTCGGAAAGTTCAACTTATACTGCCGCTGGCAGCCCGGCTGTATTCATTAATAAAATTATGCAGCAGTTTGACGACTGCGAAACAATGATTATAGCTCCTTATGGGAAAGATTTCTTGCCCCACGCTCAAAAAATTACTCTTTATCCATCTCAGCCAATCTCTGACCAAACTCTGGTTTATGAAAATATCATCAGAAAACTCGAGCGTGACCAAAAAGTTCTGTATGCCAATAACGCTTTGCCAATTGAAATAGAAAACAAGTTTGCTGAAATAATTAAACAAGCGGACATTATTTTCATCGCTCCCATACTGCCAAATTTCCCCGTTTCCTACATCCAAACAATAAGTTCTTTGGCTAAAAAAGGAGCGCTTAAAATTATGCTGCCTCAAGGATATTTCAGAGAAATTGACGAAGAAAACGAAGTAGTTGTAAGAGAATTTTCTGAAGCGGACAAGCTCATGCCTTGTGTCAACATTACTGTTATTTCCGATCAAGACCATCCATATGCTAAAGAGATTGCGCGCGAATGGGCTCGGAAAAGCAACACCGCTGTCATTGTCACTCTAGCGGAAAAGGGCGCTTTGATTATAACCAAAAACAAACAGACGATTATTCCCACAATGCCCGTGCCACTTGAAAAAATTGTGGATTCAATCGGAGCGGGAGATATTTTCTCCGCTGCTTTCTCCCATAATTATGTCCGAACAAGGAGCTTGGAAAAGGCCGTCAAATTTGCCAATGAGATAGCTCGGCAATGTCTTTTCCAAACTACCGATTCGCTAAAAATATGAACAATAAAATTCCTTTAGCTGACAAAATGCGCCCCGAAACCTTAACCGATTTTATGGGACAAAAGGCTCTCTTGGACGAAGGCAAGATTTTGCGGCAGGCAATTAAGGCGGATAATCTTCCTTCAATGATCTTCTGGGGACCTCCCGGATCAGGAAAAACAACTTTGGCCTATATAATTTCCAAAGCCACTAAAGGAAGATTCGTAAAATTAAGCGCCACCACCAGCGGGGTAAAAGATTTAAGGAAAGAAATAGAGCAAGCAGGAGAATTAAAAAAATCAGGGACAAAAACAATCTTATTCATTGATGAGATTCATAGATTTAATAAAAGCCAGCAGGACATCTTGCTATCTTTTATTGAAAATGGAACCATCACTCTAATTGGCGCCACCACTGAAAATCCCAGTTTTGAAGTTAATAACGCTTTGCTTTCCCGCTGCCGGGTTTTTGTTCTGGAAAAATTAAGCGCTGAAGATATCGTTAAAATCTTAACCAGAGCAATAAAAGACAAATCCGATGGATTAGGCAAACTTAAAATAACTGTCAGTAAAAAAGATTTGCAGTTCCTGGCTGAAATATCTGATGGGGATGCCAGAACAGCTCTCAACGCTTTGGAGTTTGCTTCCGGCATCAGCAATAAAATCAGCCGCGAAACAATTAAGGATGCTCTGCAAAAATTTATTGCTTATGACAAGAACGGAGAAGAGCATTATAATATTATCTCCGCGTTGCACAAATCAATGCGGGGAGGAGATGCTGACGCCGCTTTATACTGGCTTGCCAGAATGCTGGAAGGAGGAGAAGACCCTCTCTATATCGCCCGCAGAATCATTAGGTTTGCTTCGGAAGACATTGGTGTTGCCAACTCATTAGCGCTTAATCAAGCAGTGGCAGCTTATCAGGCATGCCACTATATAGGCATGCCGGAGTGCAACCTTAATCTTGCTCAGGCCGTAGTATATATGGCCAAAAGCAAAAAGAGCAATCAATTATACACGGCCTATCAGCAAGCAGTTAATAATGTAAAACAATATGGCAACTTGCCGGTTCCTTTGCATATCAGGAACGCGCCCACAAAACTAATGAAAGATTTGAATTACGGCAAGGATTATAAGTATTCTCCTGATTTCGATTATCAGGATAATCAAGAATATCTGCCAGATAAATTAAAAGGAAAGAAATATTTGAAATAGTTTTTAAAAATGTTAAAATAAATCATATTAATTTAATTTATTCGCTTATGAAAAGTATTTATACATTAATCATTGTTTCGGTTGTTGTCGTTCTTGGAATTTATTTGTTCGCAAATAAAGACCAGGAGATACAGCCTGACAATAATATAATAATGGAAGACAACGAAGAAAACCAAGAAGTTGAAGAAGAAACAAGTGACCAAGAATTAAAGACAGAAATCCTGCAACAGGGCACAGGGGAAGAAGCTAAAAACAACGACAAAGTTACTGTCCACTATACAGGCACTTTGCAAGACGGCACAAAATTTGATTCCAGCGTGGACCGAGGCCAACCCTTTATTTTTACTCTTGGAATCGGACAGGTAATAAAAGGCTGGGACTTGGGAGTTTTGGGGATGAG
>JAGLPU010000031.1 GCA_023137175.1 Candidatus Parcubacteria bacterium
TTTTTGAAGTTGAGCTCTTGGCCATCAATTAATGAAGAAAGAGATAGAGATTGATAATAAAAAAATTCCTTTTATTTTTAGGAAAAGCACTCGCGCGCGGATGTTAAGACTGACTGTTTATTGCGATGGCAACATTGTGGCTACGATCCCTCATAACATATCGGAAAATACCGTTGAAAAATTTATTAAAAAGAAAACTGATTGGATCATCAGCAAAATCAGCCATTTCAAGCATTTGAAGCCGTTGCCCAAAAGGAGCAGGCTGGATTATTTGAAACACAAAAAAGAAGCCAGAAAACTGATAATGGAAAGAATTAAAGATTGCAATCAATTATATAATTTTTCTTTTAACAGGATAAGCATAAAAAATCAGAAAACCAGGTGGGGAAGCTGTTCCAGAAAACAAAATCTTAATTTTAATTACAAAATACTTTTTCTTCCTAAAAAATTCGCTGACTACATTGTGGTGCATGAACTTTGCCATTTAAAAGAATTCAATCATTCTCAAAATTTTTGGAATTTGGTTGCCCAAACCGTGCCCAATCATAAAAGCATTAGAAGAGAACTTAAAAGTAATAGGCTATGAAAGAAAAAAAACAAACAAAACATAATAAAGCGGTGGAATCAAGCGCTGAATATTATAAGAAGAACGGCTTTAAAGTAAAGGCGGATATTTCCGGATACAAAAGGCCGGAAATAATAAACAAGCGCCGGCCCGATGTGATCGCCTGCAAGAAAAAGAAAACAATCATTGTGGAAGTGGAAACCCCGGACACCATGGTAAAAGATAAAAAACAGAGAGAAGCGTTTAAAGAGCACGCGGATAAAGACGATTGCACTTGCTTCCGTTGCAAGCTAACAAAATGACACAGATACAAGCCGCCAGACAAAATAAGATTACCAAGGAAATGAGAATTGTTGCCAAGAAAGAGGGGATAAAACCCGATTTGCTAAGAAAAAAAATAGCTCAGGGATTAGTTGTTATTCCGGCGAACAGAAAACATAAAAATCTGGATCCCATAGGCATAGGCTTTGATTTAAAAGTAAAAGTGAATGCCAACATCGGCACCTCTCCGACAAAAGCAGATGTTCAAATAGAATTAAAAAAATTAAAAGTAGCGGTTGATGCTGGGGCTGATGCAATGATGGATCTAAGCACCAGTAAAGATATAGATAAAATCAGAAAAAAAATAGTTGCAAAATGCACTGTTCCTTTAGGGACAGTCCCTCTTTACCAGACTGTGGTGGAAGCTGGAGAAGTAGATAAAATCAATATAGGCCTTTATCTTGATGTTCTGGAAAGACAGGCTAAGGATGGAGTTGATTTTTTTACCATCCATGCCGGAGTTACCCAAAAAGCATTGCCTTTGGTTAAAAAGAGAATAATGAAATGTATTAGCCGTGGAGGCTCTTTTTTAATGGCTTGGATGAGAGATAATCAACAAGAAAACTTCCTTTACAAGCATTTTGATAAAATCTTGGACATTGCCGAAAAGTACGATATTACCATAAGTCTCGGAGATGGATTAAGACCCGGCTGTATTGCTGATGCTACTGACAAAGCTCAAATTGAAGAACTGAAAATCTTGGGAAAACTGGCTCAGAAGGCACGAAAAAGAGGAGTGCAAACAATAATAGAAGGACCGGGGCATATTCCTCTTAATGAAGTTGAAAAAAACGTTGCCTTAGAAAAAAAATACTGTGACAACGCCCCATTTTATGTTTTGGGGCCCCTGCCCACGGACATAGCGACAGGATATGACCATATCGCCGGAGCCATCGGCGGCGCCTTAGCCGCTTGGAAAGGAGTAAGTTTTCTCTGTTATCTCACTCCCAAAGAACATATCGGACTACCGGACATTGATGATGTTAGAGAAGGAGTGATAGTGACGAAAATCGCGGCCCATATCGCTGACCTGGCGAAAGGGAATAAAGAAGCTATTGCCAGAAATTATAAAATGGCAAAAGCCAGGGAGAAAATAGACTGGAAAGAAATGGAGAAATTCACAGTTGACAAAGAAAAATTTCTTAAATTAAGAAGACAGGAAGTGAAAAAAAACGCTAAATTGGGGAAAGCCAAGTATTGTTCAATGTGCGGACCTTTTTGCGTTTTCAAAACCTTTCAATAAAATTATAATTCTGCTATAATTTTTACAGTTTCATTTACATAAAAAGAGGTGAATAAGATGCCAAAAATGTCAGATATTATATGCCAATTTTTAGACGGCAAAATAACTGAATCAGAAGTTGGAACCTCTATGGCCCAAGAAGTGCTAGACGGCACCATCTCTCAGCAAGAATGCCGCCGCTATTGCGAACAAATAAAATATCTAAGCAAAACCATAGAAGGCCTCTATCAGAAAATGGACAGCCAATATGACACAAAAGCTAAGAGACAAAGGTTCTAATAAAATTAATAAGCAGTTTTAAACTGCTTTTTTTTACAAAATTGATTAAGTCTTGAAAATAAGTTAAATTAATAATATGGAATTCGAAATTTGTGCCCGAGCTGTAATACGGCAAAGAAATAAAATCCTGCTTTGCAGGGGAAAAAAAGAGAGATTATTATTTCCTTCCAGGAGGGCATGTTGAGTCGGGCGAAAAAGCCGCTGAAGCGCTTAACCGGGAACTGAAAGAAGAGTTGGGGATATCTTTTAAAAAATATGAATTTATTGGCGCTGTAGAAAATATTTATTCTCATGACAAAGAGAAGCATCACGAAATAAACCTAGTGTTTAACGCTAAAATTGGTAGAATAAAAACAGACAGCAAAGAAAAGCATATAGATTTTTCCTTAGTGAATATTAAAGAATTATCTCAAGTTGAGATACTGCCAATTACTTTAAAGAAAGCTGTTCTAAAATGGCTGAAAGATAAAAAAAGATTTTGGGCAAGCGAAGCTACAATTTAACATGAAAGATATAATTCTAGTTGATAAAGATGACAATGAGATTGGCAAAGGAGAAAAAATGGCAGTCCACCTTGCCGGTCAGCTTCACCGAGCTTTCTCCATTTTTATTTTCAATTCTCAAGGAGAAATGATGTTGCAGAGAAGAGCAAGCACAAAATATCATTCTCCAGGACTTTGGACCAACGCTTGCTGTTCCCACCCTCGTCCAGGAGAGTCTTTAGAACAAGCCGCCAAAAGAAGACTAAAAGAAGAAATGGGATTTGAATGCGATTTGCAAAAAGTCTTCAGCTTTATTTACAAGGCTAAAGTTGAAGATTTAACTGAACACGAGTTTGACCATGTGTTTATCGGAAAATTCGACCAAGAGCCTGTATTGAACAAAGAAGAGGCTGATGGATGGAAGTGGATAGAGCTTAAGCAATTAATTGAAGATATAATAAAAAACCCAAAAGAATACACTTGTTGGTTTAAAATAATATTAACTAAACTATATGACAAATAACAATCATTCTTGCCCGGCAATTTTGTTCGTTTGCCTTGACTGGAGACTGCATCCGGAAATAGAAAATTACTTTAAAGAAGAATATGATAATTACGACCTTTG
>JAGLPU010000032.1 GCA_023137175.1 Candidatus Parcubacteria bacterium
TTCATTATTTTATTCTACCAAAAAACCGCCTGATTGGCGATTTTTTGACAATATTAATTCCATTGAACTAAAATTATGGAAGAATATTAAATATTCAATCACTTTATTCGGAAAGGGTGGTAAACAACTCTTCGCTACTGGTTGCTATATTATCTGAAGCATCAGCAGAGATCACTAAATAATAATAGGTGGTGCTTGCTGTCAAATCAGTCAAGGTCAAGTCATGATCTACTGTTAATTCAGAAGAGCTTACCATAAACGTTGAAGTAGCAATAACAAGCGGAGTCGAAGTATCATACCAAACTTTGCTATTCGCGTCTTCGTCAGTGGTCCATGTGATCTTCGTTGAGCTCGCCGTAGTGCTACTGGCTGCAATCACTGAAATAATAGGCGCCACTATATCTTCTTCCTCTTCTTCCTCTTCTTCCTCTTCTTCGCTTAATTTTTTACTAATTCCGGGCGGAAGTTTTTGATCAGATGGTGGTTGAGGCACATAACCTAATTTTTTACTAATTCCGGGAGAAACTAGAAGACCTGGAGGAACCTTACCGGAAGCCCCGGCCCCCTCTTCAAGCAACTCATTTATTTTACTTAAAGTTTTCGGTCCAACAACACCAACTTGCTCAACTCCCATTCTCTTCTGGAATCTTTTTACCGCCCTTTCCGTTAGCGGACCAAAATATCCAGTAATAAGGCCTTCGGGATAAACTTCCGGGTCTGTTGCCAATACCTCTTGCAATAGTGTTATATCTTCATTATTCATTCCTATTCGTAGTTGACTTGTAATCCTTATAGTTGCTTCAACTTCTTTTACTGCTTTTTTCACTTCTCCTTTTGCTTTTTTAAGCGAATCTAATTGCACTGTTAGTTCTTGTATCTGCTTCATCAACTCTGCAATTTGTTGATTCATTGTCTGAATCAGTTCCTCTGATGAAGAAGTGTTCCCCGCTCTGGCTTGAGTTGAAACAGGTACAGAAAAAACACCCAGTAAAATGCCTGCGCCGGCTAAAATACCAATAATTTTATTCATTTTATCATTTTTATAATTAATTTTCTAAATTCTCGACCTTTTCTTTTTCACAACAACTATTTTGTCTTATTTATTATAGCAAGACAGGCAAAAAACGAACAGGGCTCCTTCCGTCATAGTTGAAAGATCAGACTATCGATTAATGAACAATCGAGAAAGATTAAAAAGATGCTTCTTCTTTGTTTCTGTTTTTGATTTAATATACCAAAAAGAGCAAAGACCGGAAGCGAATAAACTGCCAAAAAATCCGGCAGCTATGTCCCCTAGAGTATCATTCAGACCGCCTACTAGAATAGTTCCATGCCTGAAATCATAATAATATTCCCATATCTCCCAAGCTCCCTCTAAAATAATGCCGATCGCTAAACTTACCCAAAAAAAATAGAAAATCCCAGGTTTTTTATTTTTGGCGTAGAAATAAGAAATTAGAATAATAAAAGCCAGAAAAGTAAAGACTCCCGAACCCCAGAAGTGAGCGATCTTGTCAAAAAAATCCCAGCGATCGTAACTTAGTATAAAATGACTTGAAAAATTTCCTATGGTATCAAGCAGGAGCGGACTTAAAATTATAGCGTCAGTTTTAAAAAGAAATTCTTTTAAAGGAACTCTTTTCCTCCAAGCTAGATATGGAATAACAAAGATCAAGATAATATAAACCGCCTGCCTAAAAACCAAGCCCTTTTCCTCAATATAAAAAAGCTGAAAATTGGAAAACGTCCATATCCCGACTGAAAGTATTATGATTCTTTCAAAAACTCCAAGATAGAATCCCCAATTTTTTTTCAATGAATTTTTACTCATTTGAACATAGCCCAATAAGACTAAAAGTAATTACTTATTCCCTATAATGACACCCTTTGTTTATTCTATTTTGTTTGGCGGCTTGAGCAATTATAAGGGCGGCTTGAATTCCGTTCCTAAGTTCTAATAATTCCTTGCTTAAACTCGTATTGCGATAAAATTTTTCTATTCTATGATTTAGGTAGCTTAGGTCCGATACTGCCCTTTCCAGTCTCTCTTCGGTTCTAATAATGCCCACATAATTCCACATTATAGACTTTATACTCATCCAATCTTGTTTGATCAGGGCTGGATCGGATCTTTCGTTTCCAATATAGAACCAAGGTTTTATGTCTTTCTCGTTAATAAAATCACTGTCTTTTAATTTATGTGTTATATGGTCTGCGCATCTCTTCGCCCAAACTACTCCCTCCAAAAGAGAAGTGCTCGCCAAACGGTTGGCGCCATGGACTCCAGTACACGAAACCTCTCCTACAGCATATAAATTCTTCAAGGAACTATGAGCAAAATCATTAACTTTTATTCCGCCGCAAAAATAATGAGCCGTGGGAGCCACAGGAATTTTGTCTTTAGTAATATCTATCCCATAATTAAGACAGGTCTTGTAGATCAAGGGAAATCTTTTTTTTATAGATTTTGGTTTTTTATAAGAAGCTATATCAAGATAAACAAAGTTTTGTTTACTGCCTAATATTTCTTTATAAATGCCTCTGGCAACTATATCTCTCGGCGCTAAACTGCCCCGTTGGTCATGTTTTTTTATAAAAAGTTCACCCGAAAGATCTTTTAATTCTCCCCCTTCTCCTCTAACTGATTCTGAAATAAGAAAATTGTCCGCATCCCGATGAAATAATGAAGTGGGATGAAACTGCACATA
>JAGLPU010000033.1 GCA_023137175.1 Candidatus Parcubacteria bacterium
GAAATTCCGGTGTAGAAAAGGATCCGTTCTGAAGTAGTTGTTTTTCCGGCGTCTATGTGAGCGATGATTCCGATGTCTCTGGTTTTTTCAATTGGATACTTTGGCATATTTTTTACCCAGTTAAATCCTGCTTTGCAGGAATTTCGCCAAAAACGAAATTATTTAACCGGGGTGAATAATTAAAATTAAACTATATCCATATTATAATGGAATAATATAAAGTTAAAGCTTTTTTGTTCATTTGTCAAGCTCTTGACAAAATGAATATTGTGTGTTATCTCTTAATATGAAGAACTGAGTATTGTTCTTTGAAAAAATAAGAGAAAAAGGTGATAAAGTGATAAAAGAAGAAAACGAGAAGGGATATTTTGAATTGGTCAAAAAGCTTTTTGACACAGCAGAAAGAATAATTTACAGGATAGAAGGATTCCCAACTTTCTTAGCAGCTGGAACAAATATAGGAAAATTCCGCATATTCTGGTTTCCAGAAACAGAAGAATCAGCAGAAACAATTAGAATAGAATTTGTGGAAACTGATAAGTTTAATGAAGAAATTGAAATAGGACTTTCAGTTGAAAAAAATGGAGGGGTTGAAGTTGATGATAATGAGGATGATGAATACCGACTATTTAGGCACTTAATTTCAATAAAAAAAGTGATTGAAGAAATAAAAACTGCTTGGGAGGAAAGAGAAAACACTTAAAGGGCTCTGGCATCACGCCATCCCTTATTTTTTTTGTTTGATTTTTCAAAAAAGAGTCGGAAAAAATTGTGTTTAACCGAAACTGTGCTTAACCGAGTTAAGCACAAACTAAAAACTGACAGAGGCTCGGCCTCTGTCAGTTTTTTTTATACCTTGATTTCTTTTCCTGTTTTCTTAATCTCCCACACCAAAGGACTTTCATCAACAAAATCCTTAGGGTGAAAACCAATAGGAGAGATCATTGCCTCTATGTCTCTTGATAGAACTTTTCTTGACTAGGAAGAATAATTTTGTTAATTTGAATTTATTAAAGATTATGCCTTACTTCAAAAACAAAGTTTTCTTTGTGCGGCATGGAGAAACAGAATGGAATTTAGAGAAAAGAACCCAGGGTAGTCATGATTCTCCTTTAACAGAGAGGGGTATTTTGCAGGCCATAGAAACAGCTAAAAGCCTCAAGAATCATAAATTTGGTATGATAGTTTGTTCTCCTTTGGGTCGGGTTTTACAGACATCCAATATTATCGCCAAGGAATTAAGGATTTCTAACTTAACAATAAGTCCCTATATTGCTGAACGCAACTTCGGTGTTCTTGAAGGCCGGAAAAAAGAAGAGTCACTAAAACTCTTTCCTCAATATTGGGACAAAGAGGGTCATTTTATCCATACTTCAAAAGTAGAAAATGGAGAATCTTTAGAGGAATTTTTAGAGCGGATTAAACAAGGAGTAGAGGAAATACGTTCTTTTTCAGAAACAAAAAATATTCTTGTTGTCACCCACGATCATGCTTTACATGCAATTGTCGGGAATATTAAGAATATCCCTTTTGGCGAGGTTCAAAAGTCGTATAAATTTAATCACGGCGAACCGATAAATTTAGGTTGATCATCCCTGTCACTATTTTTTGACAAGATAGATATTCTGTGTTATCTTTTCAATACAAAGAACAGAGCATCGTTTTTTGAAAAAAAGAAAAGGTGATAATCATCGAGGTTGTTACGATAATGGCTATAATAGTTTATCTCGGCATCGGGATAGTAGTGGCAAAAAAGACTGAAGCTAAAGAGGTAGAAAGAGATAAAATTTTTGGGCTTAAAAATGAAAGAAAAGACCCATGTCTTTTCTTTATCGCGACAGTCGCATGGCCAATTATTTTATTCTTTGGGCGTGCATAGTAAAAAATAAAAAGGGCTCTGGCGCAATGTGTTATCCCTTATTTTTTTTGCCTAATTTCTTAATCCAAAATAACCGAGGTCGGGCCTCGGTTATTCTTTATATCAAAATAAAAAATAGCAATGAAAATGCCATGGCACTGGGATTACATGTAGTTTAAGCATAAAAGACAGAGGCCGGGCCTCTGTCAGTTTTTTATACTCTAACAACTAAAAGACTCTTGTTGCCAAGAGCCTTTTATTTTTAAAATTGAGTTTATTTTACCAAGCAAAGTGGGCAAATGCTCTGTTGGCTTCCGCCATGCGGTGAGTGTCGTTCTTTTTCTTGATTGCCACTCCTTCATTCTTGGCGGCCTCCATCAGTTCTTGAGCCAGCTTCTCTTTCATTGGTTTGCCTTTTTTGGCTCTGGCTGCGTTAGAGATCCAGCGCATTGCTAAAGTAAGCTTTCTGTCCCCTCTTACTTCTCTGGGAACCTGGTAAACAGCTCCTCCCACTCTTTTTGATTTTACTTCAAGCATAGGAGAAACATTACTGATTGCCTCTTCAAAAACTTCCAAGGCTTCTTTCTTGGTCTTTTCTTTTATAATATCAAATGATTGGTATACAATTTTCCGGGCCACGGTCTTTTTTCCTCTTTCCATAATGCGGTTGATGAACTTAGCCACCACTACGCTGTCATATACGGGATCCGGTTCTATTGTATGTCTTTTTATTTTATGTCGAGCCATATTTATTCTGTTTTAGCTTTAGGTTTTTTAGTCCCGTATTTTGATCTTTTCTTATTTCTATTCTCCACTCCGGTCGTGTCCAATACTCCTCTGACAATATGATATCTTACTCCCGGTAGATCTTTTACCCTGCCTCCTCTGATAACAACAACTGAATGCTCCTGCAAAGTGTGTCCTACTCCTGGAATGTAAGCGGTAACTTCCATGCCATTGCTTAAACGCACTCTGGCAACTTTACGCATGGCTGAGTTAGGCTTTTTTGGAGTGGCGGTAAAAACTTTAACGCAAACGCCTCTTTTAAAAGATGAATTATATTTTACCGGTCTGTTTTTTAAAGTGTTAAAGCTAAAAGCCAAAGCCGGCCGTTTAGACGGCTTTTTAGCGTTTTTTCTCGGTTTTCTCATTAATTGATGTATCGTAGGCATTTTTTCAAATTAAAATAATTAAGCGCTTAGCGCTTTAATAATAAGATAATAAAAAAATAAACAAATGTCAATAGCACTATCCCACAACCAGATCATACAAGAAGATTGCTCCGCCAAAAACAAAGTTCAGTCCGTAGAAAATGAAAAGCAAAAGAATAAAAAATCCGTACTGACGCAAGAACATTTTTACATTTTCCATTGAGTCGGGCAAAAAAGCAAAGAGAATATGTGAACCATCTAAAGGAGGAATCGGAATCAAATTGAAAATAGCCAAAAGAAAATTCAAAATAACAATTATGGAAAACAAGCCGAAAATAGCGGTAGGCAGTTCTATAAACCTTAGTAATAAGCCGAAAAAGAGAGCTAAGGTTAAGTTAGCCATGGGTCCGGCTATAGCCACTTTCAATCCTCCCCATTTTTGATCCTTAAAATTATATGGATTTACCGGAACCGGTTTTGCCCAGCCGATTAAAAAAGGAGACTGAAGGAGAAATAGTATTAAAGGCAAAATTACTGAACCAAAAGGATCTAAGTGCTTTAAAGGATTTAGGGTCAGCCGTCCGGCATACTTTGCCGTAGGGTCTCCCAACTGCTCAGCCACGGAACCATGAGCAACCTCATGAATAATCACCGAAAATAACAGGATGATTAAGGGAAATATAACAGTAAGAAGTTCCATAAGTATTTTTTAATATAGCATATTGGCTGGTACTTGCCAAATTTTTAAATTTAAACTATAATACCAGCATAATAATAAGTAATCAATTTCAGATATGGCTAAACAATGTCCAATTTGCGATAAAAAATCAAAAATGGTGGGAAAACTGGTTAAATTAAGAGGTAAATATAATCCTACTATTAAAAAAAGAAAATACCCTAATCTGCAATGGGTGCGTATTCCGCTTGATGTCAAAAGAGCCGCTTGCAAGGAATTTGCCGGCAAGAGAATTCAAGCTTGCGCCAAATGCATAAAAGCATTGGCCAAAGGAAAATAATCTTATACAGTTTTTATAGTCAACTCCTTTAAACGGGATGTAGTATAATGGTATTATGCAGGGCTGGGGGTCCTGTGACCCAAGTTCAATTCTCGGCATCCCGAACATATATATACCGAAATTTTTGAAACCTTGAGAAAAACCTTCGGGACTTTACGTGCAATGACAGAGCTATAAACAACCAAGTAATACGGCTAGTTCTTTAAAAGTCTTATAACCAACATACACATTTTTATTAATGACAAAAGCTGGAACTCCTGAAAACTGATGTTCAACCGGCCCGACTTCTGCATTAATTTGGAGTACCTTAGCTCCCAATCCTTCAATTTTTGAAATCGTTCCATCAGTTTTAACTTTTTCACACGGACTACATATATCAGAATAATAATAAATCATTTCATTAAATTCACATTCTAAGTTTTCCATAGGCATCTCTATGGTTTCTTCTTCTGTTTGGGGCCTCATTCTTCTTATTTCTTCTTCTATTCTTGTCCTCTCCTCCATTTCTTCTTCTGATAAAGAAGGCGCGAGGACAGCCTCTGGTGCGGCAGATTGATAAGTCTTTATTGAAGAAATTGAAAGAAGGAGAAAGCATTCATTTGCTGTTGTTACTCCAAATTCTCTACATTTAGCCTCAATTGATGTACATATCTCCGGTGGGCCTCCCTTTTCCGCGCAGAAAGCCTCTATCTGTTCAAATGATTCAAACTTCTCAAGAGGAAATTCCTCACACATCTCTGGTGTTCCTCCCTTTTCTGCGCAGATATCTCTAAGTGATTTAGAGGAGTCAATACTCTCAAGAACTTTCTCTATCTCTAATTCCTGCTGAGCCCTTATTTGGACTCTTTCTCTGATTTCTTGCGGAACCTTCTCTGGCAGAAAAACTTCTTCTGGGACTTCGCCCAAAGCATTTTGTGCTTTTAATGCCTCAACTGCCCTTCCGTGTCCTTTCACCGAAGCTTTCATTGCTTTTTCTATGGCTGGTTTTGCCTGCTCGGGAACTTTCTCATAAAGTTCAGCTAAGACCTCCAAATGAACAGAGGTTGCCTTTCCTACAACTTCCATAACTTTTGCAGTATTCTCACCCTTAGCTTGCGCTTTTTCTGCCCGAGCTATGCTATTATTCAACTGGTTCTCATATCTTGTGAGAGCTTTTTCTGCAATTTCCGGTTTTCCTTTTTCTACCACTGCTCGGGCTTCAGCCAGTCTTTCAGCAGCTAAGGTAGCATATCTTTCAGCTTTTTTAAGATCGCCGAAAGTGAAGAAGGTGCCAATCCCCTCTACGATTGTTTCTAGAAAATAGAATGGACTGTCAGGAGTAAGCCCCGGATCTGGAAGTTCTGTTTCTTGAGCTAATGCTCCTATCCCGAAAGAAAATAAAAACACTGAAATTATTAGTAAAGATATTGCTTTCATAATAATATTATTATTAATTAATAATCTTATTTTACTTTAACAAAAAATCGTTATTAAAGCTACTCCGTATCTCATTACCTTTTCAGCTTTCTGGGCAATTTGAAAAGCTTGGCTGGCTTTTTGCATTGAAAAAACGATCAAGAAAGAAAAGATTATCACTGGCAGTCCGGTGCCCAAGGCAAATAAGGAAGGCAGTAGCAAGCTTTTGCCGGACATCAGAACTAAAAGGATTAATCCGCCGAAAAACAAAACTCCGCTATAGGGACAAAAAGCCAAGGCGAATAAAGCGCCTAAGGCCAGAGAACCGAAACAGCCCTTGTCTACCAGCCAGATCTTTATTTTTTCCAGGCTTTTGCAATTCGAACCCGTATTTATCTTAATAATCCTAAATATCATTAGGCCTATTATAATCAGGATCGATCCTAGAACTTTATCTACCCATCCTTGGAAGATATTAAAAACCTCTAAAGACTATAATCTTATTTCAACCCTTCTTTGTTCCTTGTCCACGGTAGATTTGTAAGCAATTAATGTATTGCTAAAATAATAATTTTTTAGTAAAATTAAACTAAAACCATTTGGATATATTATCCAAGTGGACAAAGGTCGAACAAAATTAAATATTTGTAGGTTTAAATTAAAAAAAGTGAAAAAATATGAAAAAAATAAAAATAGGATTAGGAATATTGATCGCTGGTATCTTAGTGGTCTCAGGGGTAACAGCAGCGGCCGGCTCAACAATTCCAGTAAAAGACAAGCCAGCAGCTCAAAATCAGATAGATCAAAATTGGAAATTAACGCCCTTGTCTTATTATGTAGAATCTGATAGTCCGATACTGAAAGCTATTTTGGGCGTTAATCATCAATTTGATGGAGTTTTCTCAACAGAACTTGGTTCGGTTAAACTGGGGTTGCTAAAAGTCATGGGAGTGAAAACAAAACCAGTTCAAATATATAGAATAACAGACAAGCCTGTTTGCGGTGATGGAACAGTCCATCCGTCAGAGAAGTGTGGTGAGCCTGGTCTATCTTGTCCGGAAGGATCCATTTGTTTGGATTGTAAGTGCGTGGAAGAAGAAGAACCGCCGGCAGAAAGGACTTGTTATCCATCTGCACAAACTCCATGGGGCATAGATAAGGTATATGGAGATCCGACAAATAGCTACACCCCAAGTGGCGGAGAAGGTATAATGGTAGCGGTTTTGGATACAGGGGTTGATACAGACCACATGGACTTGGCAGGCAACATTAAAGATTGCGTAACAAAGGTTACTCATTTTGTGCCTGATAGCAAGAGTTGCGAAGATGGAAACGGACATGGAACCCATGTCTCAGGAACTGTATTGGCAAATGCCGGCTTAGACGGCTTGGGAATCTATGGGGTAGCGCCACAAGCAGATTTAATGACAGTGAAAGTTTGTGATAAAAGGGGTTGGTGCTATGGAGATGACATAGCCGCAGGGATTTACTACGCGGCAGATAATGGAGCAAATATTATCTCAATGAGCATTAGCGGAGACACAGAAGACCTTGAGGTAAAAGCCGCCATTACTTACGCAGTCGGCCAAGGACTGTTAATAGTTGCCGCCGCCGGAAATGACGGTCCTGAAGATGGTTCAATCGATTATCCCGCAGCTAATTCAGATGTAATAGCGGTTGGAGCGATTGACATCAATAAAGCGGTTCCGGATTGGAGTTCAAGAGGAATAAATGATGGAGATGGCATAATAGAAGAAAAAGAAATAGAATTTGGAGCTCCTGGCGTTTCAATAGAGTCCGCGCATAACAATGGATGTTATGAGACTTCGTCAGGGACATCAATGGCCACCCCCCATGTATCAGGATTAGCAGCTAAACTATGGCAAGGTGATGCAGCTGCCACAAGAAGTCATTTACAGAGCATAGCCAGCGACATCTGGGAAGATGAAGAGGACACAGCAACAGGACTTGGACTTCCAATAACAAATCCTTAATTCATTGAATTCACAAAAGATTTTTGTCTAAACTCTCAATTCAAGAGTAGATTTTATGATTTTTAAAAAATAGAACAATTCACAAACAAGAATTTACTTTTGTAAATTTTGAAAAAAAGCCGAAAATACACAAAATCCCGTTTTAATGCGGGGCTTTGTTTTTTATAATTCTTTAAACTTTACCTTATTCGCGCTGTTCAGAAAGGTCTCTCAATCCAAGATTGTTTCTCTTTATTTTCCATGCTATTATTTAATTATGAAATTATCAGAAGAAGAATTTGAAG
>JAGLPU010000034.1 GCA_023137175.1 Candidatus Parcubacteria bacterium
CCATGCATTTCATCTGCTGTGTGACACTTAGTGCATTTAAAATATTTTTCTTTATGGATATCTGGTTTAAAACCTTTATTTTCTCCAAAATATTCTTTTGCAATTCGACTGCCGTGGCAGGCAGTGCAAACCTGCTGCATTGGTGGCCTTTTCTGGAACAGGTGCCCGTCCAGCAATCCTCCCTCCACCGATTCAGGACGGCTGATATGGCACTGGCCGCAACTACTGTGGCAGGAAAGACAATGGGCCTCTCTGGCCGCATCTACTTTTTTATGCACAGAGTTATCCTGATTAGCCCTTATGTCGATCATCTTTTTTATAGGTGATACGCTTACGTGAAGACTGGTCTTATAATTTTCTGCAATACTTTCATGGCATATCCCGCAAGACTCGGAAGCATCAGGATAGCTAGGATCCTTTACAACACCTTTATGGGCTTTTTTCCAGTCAGGTTCGTTTGGATCACCGCCATGACATTCATCACATCCGATTTCACCATGATTTTCATCCTCGGCTATTTCGCTGTCAACAAAAATCTTTTCATGCGGAGCCAACGGCTCCACGGCTCCACCTCATCCCTCTCCCTCTGTTTCGGCTGAACCCCCTGGTTTGTCTTTGTTTGCTTTAGCAATCTCTCTTGTGATTTTTATCAGCTTCCGTGCGTTTGTATGGCAGGTAAAACAATGATTCTCCTTCTCGGTGGATCGAGCCACAGGGCTGAAATAGAACGAAAAAAAGGAAGCGGTAAAAACCAACACAAAACAAATTACAACTTTCATAACTCTCATTACTTACCCCTTAATTTTCATATTTCAATTATTCTTTGCATCAACATTTCCCTTAAAATAATTTTTCTGCACATTCTGTAACAAATTTTGAAGCATAACACTTATTACACTGCATATGATGATTCCCATTTTTGTGAAACAACCCCGCATTCAGTCAATGCCAATTCGTCGATATAGATTAAGCTAAGAATATTTATTTAAAATAATAGCAATATCTGCGCCAAAACTATATTTAATATTCTCAGCAGATGTAACTGTTTGAACAGCCAATAGATAATTGCAATTATAAAGGGTTTGAAATATGGGTATGTACACATAATCAGGGAACAATATGCATCCTTTGCTAAAAATAATGGGGACAATATGTTCCTGGTAGATAATGAAACTTAAGACAGCAACGCATAGCTTAATTCACAACAACCTGTATAGATGATTGACATTATAGTTAATAAAATATTAAATTATTTAAAATAACCTTTTAATATGATTTTTTAAATGAAATTATTTAAAGAACAAATCCAAGAACATTATCAAATTATTCTGGACAGTATTGCGGATGGGGTCTTTACTGTTAATTTAGATTTGCGCATTACGTCATTTAACAAAGGGTCAGAGGAAATCACAGGGATACCGAGGGAAGAGGCAATCGGACGTCCGTGCTTTGAGATTCTAAAAGCCAGTATATGCGAAACGCAATGTCTTATCCAGAAGACCATCAAAAGGAAAAAACCTATTACAAACAGACCCGTCTATATTCTTCGTGCTGACAAGAAACGTATTCTCATCAGCGTAACCACGGCTCTGTTGAAAGATTCACAAGGCAAAATTATCGGAGGAGTTGAGACTTTCAAAGATCTGACAGCAGTCAACAACCTCAGGAAAGCGCTTCGCAAACAGCACTCTTTTGATGATATCATAAGTAAAAGTGAAAAAATGCTCGAACTCTTTTCGATTCTACCACAAATAGCCGAAAGTAACAGCACCGTATTGATTACGGGAGCAAGCGGTACAGGAAAAGAACTTTTTGCCAGGGCAATTCATAATAATAGTCTCAAGAAAAAAGGGCCTTTTATAGCAATTAATTGTGGTGCCTTGCCCGACACCCTTTGTGAAGCAGAACTCTTCGGATACAAGGCTGGAGCCTTTACTGATGCTAAAAAAGACAAACCCGGGCGATTTG
>JAGLPU010000004.1 GCA_023137175.1 Candidatus Parcubacteria bacterium
ACTCTTTTTTATAAGCTGAACCTTTTCAGACAAAAATTCTTTCGTGGTTCCACTAGACTTACCCAGTCCATTGTATATGTCGTCAGACAGCTTTTCAATCCTCTTTTGAGCTATTTCTCTCGCCGGTTCGTCTCTCACATACTCAACAAATAATTCGTCAAATTCACTAAGTTCTTTTTCTTTCTTTTTTTCACTTCCCATTTAAATTACCTCCATTCAATTTTTAAGATGCTCGCCGAAGTATTATTAAACCACAGCTTTTAAATTATACCCATTATTATAGTTTTGTCAAAATTTTTGTTTGACAAACCGCTAAAATTGTACTATTTTTACCGCAGAACACTTAAAATTTAAAAAATAGAGGTGGAAGAGATGATAATAAGAATAGTGGGTGCGAATGACCAAAAGACAGGAAAACAAATTAAGTTCTTAAAAGAGTATTTTACTAAACGAGGAAAAAAGGTCTCTGTCAGTAAATTTTGGAAAAGAGGACAAGCAAAGAACTTTTTGAAACTGACTGCAAATTTGTCCCAACATTCTAAAATGTGCGTCTTGCAGGGAATCCATCTTGAACAGCAGGGAAAGGCAATAAAACAATTAAAAAAGGGCGAAATAGTGATCACTGACAAGTGGAGTGAATTCTGCCTTGTTTATAGGTCTAGATTTCCTCTTAAAGAAAGAATTGCTTTCGGCAATATAGAAGAAACTTTGTTTGAAAACTCCAGTCCGAAAATAAGCTTTTTGTTAGAATTTTCAACCCATAAAAACTGCCAGAAAGATCCTATAACCAAGATCTCTGGAAAACACTGGCAAAAAACACTTCTTGACCTAGCTAGAAGAAAAACTGAAAAGGGATGGTTTGTTCTCAATGGAGAAGTGACCGATAGAGAAATCCATGAACAAATAGTAGAATATCTTTCTCTCCTGCCAGAACTAAGAAATCTTCTGCTGACACATAAGGATGCTTGACATCCTTTTTTTTATTGAACGATTGTTTGTTTTTTGAACAAGAAAATGATAAAATTAACAAATGTTAGTTTTCTTTATTAAAAACAAATCTCTCAAAGTATTAATTGCCATTAATAGTATTTTTATCCTGGGGGCAAGCATGTTTCCGCCGGTATTCGCCCTGTTTGTCGAAGAAATAGGCGGAGGGGCTGTGGCCGTGGGAAGTATTTGGGCAATTTTCGCTATTGTGACCGGAATACTGACAGCAATCTTCAGCCGACATGGAGATAAAATCAAAGAAAAAGAATATTTGGTTGCAGGAGGATATGTTTTTCGGATAGTAGCATGGATAGGATATATTTTTGCCAGCTCGCTTTGGCACCTATATGTTCTACAAATAGTGTTGGCTATTGGCGAAGCTATCGGCACCACTGCTTTCAACGCTATTTATTCCGAACACCTTAATAAGGATAGAAGGATTAAACAGTGGGGAGCTTGGAGCTCTTCCAATACAATTATTGGCGGATTTGCCGCTTTAATCGGCGGAATGATTGTCTTCCAATTCGGCTTTCAAGTTCTTTTCCTGATAATGGCAAGCCTGACAATAATATCTTTTATTCTCTTAATGCTTCAACCGAGAAAATTGCTTTAATATGTCCCATATCAGCGGCAAAAAAATAGCCAAAAGCCATTCAACCGTTATCAAAGCGGCAGAACCGGTCATTCGTGCAGCCTTAAAACTGGAAGAAGTGTCTAAAATCATTACCGGAGAGATAGCAACTATCAGAAACGGGACAGAGAGAATAAAATTTACCGGCATCCCAGCCGGATTAAAAATAATGGTAAGGGGAGTCAACGCCAGACAACAGTTATTTATCTATACCAGCCAGCCCGATTCAACACAAAAGAAACTGGAACAGGTCTGGCAAAAGAAAATTTGTTTTAAAAAAAATCTATGAAAATTTATTTAGTAAAAAAAGAAAACCTCTACAGTTTTATGAGAAAATGCGGTTATACGCCTTTTAGAGAAAGCTATGTCCGGACTTTAGCAGCTCATGGATTTCCCCGTTTTCATTTATACATTGATGAAACAGAAGACCAATATATTTTAAATCTGCATCTCGACCAAAAAAAGCCGAGCTATGGAAAAGAAACTGCGCATAGTGGAGAATATAACGGGACAATAGTTGAAGAAGAAGCAGCCAGAATCAAAAACTTAATTGATTAATAATTAAAATAAACATATGATCACTCTTAAAGAAGTCAGAAAAAATCCTTTTGTTTTAGAATTTATAAACCAAACGGAAAAAACCTTAAAAATCCAGAACTATACCGACCATGGAATCGGACACGCCGACTTAGTGGCAACGAGAGCCAAAGTATTAGCCAAAGAGCTTAATTTATCAAAAACCGAACAGGAACTGGCGGCTATTGCCGGATTCTGCCATGACTTTGCCAACTTTTTAAGCCGTTCTCAGCATAATTATTTGGGCGCTTTAACCTTTCAACAAATATTTGCCAATGATTTTGCTCCAAAAGAGCTGGCCTTAATTATGCAGGCAATCGCACATCATGATAAATACGAAATGGAATTTGTCAGCCCTATTGCCGCTATCGTGGTTATCGCCGACAAATCTGATGTTCGGCGCTCCCGAGTAACAATTAAAGACCGAAAATCAATAGAAAATGATATTCATAATCGAGTAAACTTTGCCGTAAAATCAGGCCGGCTGGGAATGGATAAAAAGAAAAAACTCATTAGCTTAAGCTTAAAAATTGACACTAATTTTGTTCCGGTGATAGAGTACTTTGAGATCTTCACGGAAAGAATGATGTTCTGCCGCAAGGCGGCTAAGTTCTTGGGCTATAAGTTTGGGCTGGTTATTAATAACTTTAAATTGCTATAGAAATGACTGAAGATTTATTTAGCCAAAATACAGAAAAAGAAAATAGAGTTTTCTCTATTTCCGACTACATCAAGTTATTGAATGTTGTTTTGCAGAAATGCGAAGCAAGAATTGTGGGAGAAACCACCCAGGTGCAGATAAGCAAGCCCGGCCATGTCTATTTCTCACTCAAAGACAAAGCGGACGGCAGCATTATCAATTGCGTAATTTGGAAATATAACTATGCTTTATCTGGCATTCAATTAAAAGAAGGATTAGAAATAATTGCCTCCGGAGTTCCGAGCGTTTATGCCCCTTGGGGCAAGCTTAGTTTCCAGGCAAAATCTGTTCAGCTGGTAGGAGAAGGAAAACTGAAAGAAGAATACGAAAGATTAAAAAAAGAACTGACGGAAAAAGGATATTTTGCAGAAGAAAGAAAGCGCGCTTTGCCGCTTTACCCGCAGAAGATCGGAGTTATCACTTCCAAGCGGGGAGCTGTTATTCACGACTTGAACAGCAACCTGGGAAAGTTCGGCTTTAAGATCAAACTGGTTGATTCCTTGGTTGAAGGACAAGATGCGGTCAAAGATATTCTCCTGGCCATTAAGACGCTTAAAAAACAAGATATTGACGTTCTGGTCATTATGCGAGGGGGAGGCTCTTTGGAATCTTTGTTAGCTTTTAATAACGCTGTTCTGGTAAAAGAAGTGGTTGATTTCCCTGTCCCTGTAATTGCGGGAATCGGACATGACAAAGATGTATCATTAGTAGCCATGGCCGCTGATGTAATGGTGTCCACTCCAACTGCCGTGGCAAATCTTTTAAACCAGTCATGGGAGCGAGCTTCCATGGAGATAGAGCAGAAAGAGAACTGTATCTTCAGCAGCTACAACAATCGTTTGTTAAAAATACGATCCCAAATAGAACAGTTTCAATTCAAGCTGAACAGCCGATTGGAAGCAATTTTTAACCGCTACCGGGAGATAGAAAACAAATTAAAGATCAGTCTGGAAAAAATAAGCTACGCTTTAACAACGCAAAAAAACACTATCATCAGTCTGGCAAAATTCATTAGCAAATCTTTTATTGAATCGCTGGAAACTGCCGGCCGACAAATAGAATCAAGAGAAAAAATCATTTCTAGCAATAATCCGGAACGCCAGCTTAAACTTGGCTACTGTCTGGCTTATGCCAAGGGAAAGATAATTAAAAAAACCAAGGATGTTAAAATAGGCGAAGACTTTGATTTACAGCTGGTTGATGGTATTATTAATTCAGAAGTAAAAAATATAAAAAAATGATTAAAGAAAACTTAAACGAAAATCTAAAGCGCTTAACAGCGATATCAGACTGGTTTGACGACCAGGAAGAAATTGATGTTGAAGAAGGGCTTAAAAAAGTAAAAGAAGCCGCAGGACTCATAAAAGTGAGCAAGCAGAGATTAAAAGACGTGGAAAACGAGTTTGAAGAAATAAAGAAAGAAATGGAGGAAGAAACAAAAGAGTAATGTACATCACTGCCTCAAAACTTTACGATTATCTCCAATGCCCTCATTTCATCTGGCGGGAAGCTTACGGCCCGCAGGAAGAAAAGATCAAAGAAATAAATCCCTTTATCCAAATGCTTTGGAATAAGGGTATTCAGCATGAAGAAAAAGTAATTAAGGAAATCGGAGAATTCACTGACATTAGCAAGGGTTCTTTTGAGGAAAGATTTGCCAGGACAATCAAGGCGATGGAAGACAACACTCCTCTAATTTATCAGGGAGTGCTATACTCTGGAAACCTTTTTGGCATTCCTGACTTATTGAAAAAAATGCCCGACGGATCATATGTTCCAATAGATATTAAATCAGGTTCCGGATTAGATAATGGGAACGGAAAACCTAAGAAACACTATGCCGTCCAACTCTGCCTATATGCAGAGTTGTTGCAAAAATTAGGATTTAAAAACAATCGTCAAGGAATAGTGTTTGATATTCACAAGAATGAAGTTGAATATCATCTTGAGGAATCCATAAATAATGGCAATGATATAAGCTGCTGGGAATTTTATCAGGAGATCAAAAAACAAACTCAATTACTTTTAGATAATAAAATACAAAACAAACCGGCCATGGCCGGAGCTTGTAAATTATGCCCCTGGTATAACAGCTGCAAGAAATGGTGTAAGGAAAACCAGGATTTGACCATGATATTTTATCTGGGCCGAACTAAAAGAGACGCTATTAATGAAGAATTGGAAATAGAAAAAGTGGATGCTTTTTCAAAATTGGACACGAAAGAAGTGATAAGAAAGAAAAAACAGAATAAAAACTTCTTAAAAAGCATCGGCGAAAAAACATTAAGTAAACTAGTGGCACGGGCAAAAATTCTAAACGACACCAAAAAGCCTGTTATTTATGACAAGGTTGATTTTCCTCAAGCATCCCATGAATTGTTTTTTGACATTGAAGACGACCCAACACAGGAATTTGTTTATTTGCATGGAGTTTACGAAAGAAGCAAAACCGGAGAAAAATTCATTCCTTTTGTGGCCGATGGCGATACTAATAAGGCGGAGGCAACAGCCTGGCAAAACTTCTGGAACTATATTAAATCTTTACCCCAAGACGATTTTGCCATTTATTATTATTCTCCTCATGAAAAAAACACTTATCAAAGAATGCAGCGGCAGTATCCGGAAATAATTTCAGCTGAAGATGTAGATAATTTCTTTAGTAATCCAAGAGTTATAGACCTCTATCAAATTGTGCTAAAATACACTGACTGGCCCTTGTCCAGTTATTCGCTTAAAGAATTGGCAATGTATTTGGGCTTTAAATGGCGCGACGACACTCCCTCTGGCGCTTTATCGATAGAATGGTATAACAAATACCTGGAAACCAAAGACGAAAAAATATTAAACAGAATCCTGCTCTATAATGAAGACGATTGCAAGGCCACTATGGTGCTTAAAGACGCAATCTATAAATTATCAGCGGAATATAATGCTAATTGATGATGTGACAATTAAAGTGACAGCCGGCAACGGAGGAAAAGGGATAGTTGCTTTTAATAAAACTCGAATGAGTTTGGGACCGACTGGAGGCAGTGGCGGCAATGGGGGAAATGTATATTTAAAAGGCTCTTCCAATCTGAGCGCTTTAAAGCAGTTCCGTTTTAAAAAAGATCTACAAGCGGAAAATGGCGGAGACGGAAAACAACAGAACAATGATGGAGTCACGGGCAAAGATCTTGTTTTGGAAGTGCCGGTGGGAACCATGATTCACAATCTCACCACTAAAACTAAAAACGAAGTTGTCAAAATCAATGAGTTGATTTTAATAGCCCAAGGAGGGAAAGGGGGGAAAGGAAACTTTCTATTCAGGTCAGCGCGCAACACCAGTCCCAAACAATGCCAATTTGGTTTACCGGGACAATTTTTCACTTTAAGACTGGAACTAAAACTGATAGCTGATGTCGGTTTCATCGGCTTGCCCAATGTTGGCAAATCAACCCTGCTGAACGAACTTACTAATGCCAAGGCTGTTGTCGCTAATTATCCTTTTACAACCTTAGAGCCAAATTTGGGCGCATATTACGACCTTATTCTGGCTGATATTCCCGGCCTTATTGAAGGAGCTTCCACGGGCAAGGGATTGGGGATTAAATTCCTGCGCCATATTGAAAGAACTAAAATACTTTTTCATTTTATTTCAGCCGAAGCAGAAAATCCGGTAGAAGATTATAGGATTATCCGCCAAGAACTGAAAACACATAATAAAGAACTGTTGGAAAAACAGGAATACCTTTTTCTCAGCAGAAGTGATACTGTAGAACCTGTTGAACTTAAGAAAAAAATAAGCAAGCTCAAAAAGCTTAATGCCACAGTAATGCCCATTTCTATTTATAACGATGAAGATGTTAAAAAAGTTCAGAAAATCTTAAACAAAATCGCTGAAAATAAATAGCTTTAAAACAAAATAAATTATGAACACTCCAACAGAAAACAAAAAAACTAGTGAGAAGAAAAATCCATTGCTTCAATTCGGGTTAGGATTATCTTTAATTTTTATCATCATATCTTTTGCCTTATTAATCACATTAAGCTCCGGCAATACTGAGTGCAATGCGGCAGCCACGAAAATGATCTTTAATTTTTTTGCTGCTCCTCTGGGAATCTTATCTTTAATTTTAGTTTTGGTTGGAAAATTTAAAGGCTAATTTAAAGTAATAATGGAAATAAATATAGAAACAATAAAAGAAGAAACAAACAAGGCTATAAAAAACGCTGCTGAAATAATTGAAGAAGCAAGAAAAGACCTAGAAATAACAGACAAAGAAGGAGTTGGCAATATAGTCACTTCAGCAGACAAAGCAAGTGAAAAGGTGATCATGGAAATTTTGAAAAATGCGTTTCCAGAATGCCAATTTCTTGCCGAAGAAACTCTTTCTAAAATAACAAAAGACAATTTTCCAGAGATTGAATTGCTCTTTGTAGTAGATCCTATTGACGGAACAACAAATTTTGTAAACAGAATACCAATGTCGGGAATATCTATCGGTGTCTATGGTTTTGGAAAACCAATATACGGAATCGTATATGACATTTTTCAAAAAGACATTTATGATGTTGAGCCTGGCAACGGTGTTTTTTTGAACGATCAAAAAATAGAAAGAAAAACAGTTTCTTCTTTGGAAAAAGCTGTTATCGGCAGTTCTTGGGCATACGGGAATACCCCCAAAGAAGTGGTTGAAGGATGGGCCAAAATCGTTGGAAAAGTGGCAACCATGAGATGTATGGGTTCGGCAGTAATGGATCTAGTCATGACAGCGACAGGACAGTATTCTTGTTATTTCCATAACTCGCTAA
>JAGLPU010000005.1 GCA_023137175.1 Candidatus Parcubacteria bacterium
CCATTCTTCCGCAAATAATAATTACCGCATCAGACGATCTGGTCATTAAAAGATTCCGGCCGGAATAATCAAATCCAGTATAAACTATAACATCAAAATTATCCGTTGGAAGCTTATAGGCTTTTTTATGAGCGGCTTCTGTGGCAGCCGGAGAAAAACCAATACTAATCCCTTTAGCTTGTTTTGCTCCTTGAGCAGAGCAATAAGGCAAACCAATAGTGGCGCCGGTAATCAAAATACAGCCCTGTTTAACTATTTCTTCGCCTATTTCTTTGGCCAGTTCATGCGCGCATTCAGGACAAATCTTAGTATCGGCAGATCCGGCAACAGCAATTTTGTATTTCATATATTTATTCTAACAAAAATTAATGTTTTTATCTATGCCCCCGGGCTGATTCGAACAGCCAGCTCCTCCTCCGGAGGGAGGTGTCTTATCCGTTAAACTACGGGGGCAGGCTTATGGGCTACAATATAAATATCGGAATATTTCCATTCTTTTCCGGTAGTCCAAATTTTTGCTACCTCAAAATCTGCTTTTTCAGTTAAAGACTTCAGTTCATTTTTGGTAAAAAAATGATAATAGCGCGATGCTTTGTCCCCCCAAGGGATAAAAGTATCGCCAAAGTCAAGTTTGGAAGCGCCAATGATTTTTAGAAATGTGCTCTTGATCAGCCTAAAAAGATTTTGTTTATCCCGACATTCCCAAACATTCCAAACCGTTAAAATTAAAGTTCCTCCCGGTTTAAGCACTCTATTCGCTTCAGCTAAAAATTGGGTTCTAAATTCTTGGGAAGGAAGGTTGTGCAAGGCTCTAATGCTGTAAATTTTGTCAAAATGATTATCAGGAAAGGGCAGATTTAAAGCGTCTGCCGTCTGGAAATGCAAGTGGGGATAATTTTCTTTTGCTATTTCAATCAACTCGCCGGAATTATCAACGCCAACATAGTCTATTTTTTTGTCTTTGAAAATTTTATATAAACGACCATTGCCACAGCCCAAATCCAAAACCCTTTCTTCTGGAACAACATATTCTTTCAAACAATCAATGTCCCAAACAAAACCTCTTGACCTTGTAAAATGCAGGGCAATTCGGTTATAATTCTGACAAGTTTCCTTTAATAAATATTTTGCGTATTCTCTATCCATAAAATGCAAACTGCTCAAGCCATAATCCAAAAACTAATTAAAGATAAAGCAAAAACTGTGGAGGATTTGGCATTGGCAAAAAGAAGAGTGGCTAAAGAGCTAAACTCCTCTCTTCCCACTAATGTAAAACTTTTAGCAGTATATCACAATTTGCTCCGGGAAAAAAGAATTACCAAGTCTGAAACTTTAGAAAAGCTTCTAATTAAAAGGGGCATTCGCAGCCTTTCTGGAGTAATAGTGGTTTCAGTATTAACCAAACCCTATTCTTGTCCGGGAAAATGCATTTACTGCCCTACCGAAAAAGGAATACCGAAAAGTTATTTGTCGGGAGAACCGGCAGTAGAAAGAGCCAAAGCGTTAAAATACGATCCTTATCTACAAACCAAAACAAGAATAGACAGCTTATCAAAACAGGGGCACCCGATTGATAAAGTTGAACTGAGAATTATTGGCGCCACATGGAGTTCCTACCCTAAACAATATCAAGTCTGGTTTATAAAAGAATGCTTTAGGGCGGCCAATGAATTCTTGGCCGATAAAAAACAGCCCAGTAGTAAAAAAACCAGCTGGCCCGAGCTTAAAAGAGAACAGAGAAAGAACGAAAAAACCAAATGCCGTCTTGTGGGTATTAGCATAGAAACTCGGCCGGATTCAGTTGATCTGAAAGAGATCATCAACTTAAGAAAATTGGGTGTAACCATGGTTGAAATCGGCGTACAAACCATCTTTGACGATATTTTGGAAAAATGCAAAAGAGGGCATCTGGTGGAAGAAACAATAGCTGCCACTAAACTTCTTAAAAATGCCGGCTTTAAAGTAATGTACCAAATGATGCCCAATCTTCCCGGCTCCAGCTTAAAAAGAGATCTTACTTGTTTCAAATCTCTTTTTAACGACTCTAAGCTTAAACCCGACTGGCTGAAAATTTATCCTTGCCTGGTCTGCAAGGGCTCGGAGCTTTATGAACTTTGGAAACAAAAAAAATATCATCCCTACACAGACAAAGAATTGACTGAGCTTTTGATCGCAATTAAAAAAATCATTCCTTACTGGGTAAGGCTCAGTAGATTAATAAGAGACATCCCTGCATTTCAAATTGAAGCCGGCTGCAAAATTTCAAATCTAAGAGAAATAATTCAGAAAAAATTCAAAGAAAAAGGAATAAGATGCAACTGCATAAGATGCCGGGAAGTGAGAGAAAGATACAACCCCAAGGAAAAAATTGAACTTCATAGAGAAGACTATGATGCCTCCGAAGGCAAAGAAATATTCTTGAGCTTTGAAAATAAGGAGAAAACAAAACTTTTTGCCTATTTAAGGTTAAGAATTTCTTCTAATCTGTTGCCAGTGTTAAAAAACGCTGCTCTTGTCAGAGAACTACATACCTTTGGACAAATGGTGCCGGTAGGCAAAAAAGCTTGCCTAGCACAACACAAAGGACTGGGCAAAAAATTGCTCAAAGAAGCGGAAAAGATAAGCAGAAAAGAATTCAAACTAAATAAAATTGCCGTGATTTCCGGCATTGGCGCAAGAGATTATTTTCGCAAAACAGACTATCGCCTAAAAGACAATTACATGGTGAAAACTCTACCTTTTTAAAATTTTTTGCTATACTCTAATAAAGATTAATATTAATTTAAATATAAAAATATGGAACCTATACTACTTATCTTAATTTTCTTATTTATAGTTTTTGGATTAGGCGGACTAAGAGTGGTTAATCAATACGAAAGAGGAGTGATTCTTACTTTAGGTAAATACACCGGCACTTATGAGCCGGGGCTGCGCTGGATATTTATCGGCATTCAAAACATAATCAAAGTCGATATTAGAATTACCACTATTGATATCCCACGTCAGGAAGCAATCACTATGGACAATGTTCCGGTAGGCATCAATGCTGTTGTTTATTTCAAAGTATTAAAAGCAGAAGACGCAATATTAAAAGTAGAAAACTATTCTTACGCTGTTTCCCAGTATGCCTTAGCTGCTTTGCGTGACATTATCGGAGGAGTAGAACTGGATACTCTTTTGGCAGAAAGAGAAAAAATAGCCGTTGACATTAAAAAAGTCGTTGACGAAGAAACCGATGCTTGGGGAATTGATGTTACAGCAATAAAAATACAAGATGTAGAACTCCCGGCCGGGATGAAAAGAGCTATGGCTGCTCAAGCTGAAAGTGAAAGAGAAAAAAGAGCGATTATTATTAAGGCCGGAGGCGAGGTAAAGGCGGCGGAAAATCTGCAAAGAGCGGCGGAAATTTTAGGAGCTACCCCAGGAGGTTTGTCTTTAAGAACTTTGGGAACAATAGAGAAACTCCAACCAGACCCTTCAAAGACAGTGATATTCGCTTTACCAGTAGAGGTTTTAGAAGGATTAAAATCTTTAACAAGTAGCAAGAAAGTTTAGAGAAAATTATTGACCTCGCCCCGCTTAGCGGGGCGAGGTTTTTGATTATCTAATTTGTTGTAAAAACTTTTTAGCCAGTTCTGCTGTGTTGGCGGTGCCGTTATAAAATGATTTCCAGACAACAACAATGTCAGCATCATTAAAAATAGCCCGTTGAACTTCCTGAAAGTCATCCCCTCCGGCAACAGCAATCATAATATCATAGCTGTTTTTAATTCTTTGAATTTCGTGAAAAGGAATTTCTTTTTCAATGTTATCCGATTCTTCGTCAACCCCCCGGTGCAAAATTACAACCTGCGGAAGTTTTTTTAATTGGCGCAAAACAGACAAAGGAAATTCAACATTCATCATGTCTATCATTGCTTCCAAATTATATGCTCCGCATTTTTGAATAAAAGCGTTCAGGGTTTCAATGGGAGCCTGGCCCAAAGCGGTAACAGCGTTAGCTCCTCCTTCTTTGGCAATCTCCACTTCTCTCGCTCCCCTGTCCATACACTTTAAGTCAGCAACAATATAGGGAGCAAAAACTGTTTCTTTGTTTTCTTGCAGCTTTTTTTTCTGAACATCAGCTAATTTTCCTGCCAATAAGGGCATCAAAATCCCCGCTAAAGAAGAATCTTTCACTTCCGGAATATTATATCCAAAAAGTCTCTGCTCCCACCATGACCTTATATTCCTAATTCCTCTTACTCCGTAATTCTTTATCAAAGGAGTTCCGGCCTCAATAATAATTCTTTTATCCAAAGGAATTTGGCCAATAATATTCTGTGCCTCGGTTAGGGTGCTGTTTAAAGCAATTTGGAGATAGCGCTGTTTTTTATCTAGCATACTTAAAGTATATCAAATAATTAAAGTAATCAAAAACCCTATTAAAGAAGATAAAGCGATGGGAGGCAAGGCAGGTATAGGCTTTCTATTTTCCTGCCTGATAAAAAGCCAAAAACTGGCCAAGAGCCCTATTAAAGAAAAAACCGCAACGATTAAAGAATTATTTATTCCCTGCGGAAGCAGAGAAATACAAAAAATCATCGGAAAAACAACATCACCTCCTCCTAAAATTAAAAATTCTCTTTTAACGGCTTGAGAATCAGTTCTTACTTTTTCCAGCTGCGCTCCGAAATCGGAAATCTTTTGCGGAATAATTAAGGCCAGAATAGCCTTATGTTCTATCATTTCTCTAGCCATCTTCACCATGTGTTTTGTCTTATAAACAGCAATGAAATCATATATTGAAAAAAGCACCAATAGCCATACTATCGCATAAGGGTCAAGGGTTAAACCTAAAATAACTCCTGCTCCAACTAAGCCTAAAATAAGGCAGATATTATGGTTTAAAACTAAAGGCTGTTTATGCCACCAAAAAACCAATAACCCCATTAAAACCATTGCTGGCAAAGAACTGAGCCACAAATTAAGAGTAAGAGTTCCTCCCCACCAGACAGTCAAGACAAAAAGACTTTTATAAACTATTTTCTTCTTTTTTCTTTGTTTTATTATAAAAAGAATAAAAAAAAGAACAGAGACAGCCAAAATAAACTGCAGAATAAACTGTCCTAAAGAAACCTGCGGTAAAGAAATAATTTCCTTTTCTGAAAATTCATTCACTCTTAAACCGGCGATTAAACCCAATCCCAAAGTAAGAGAAAATAAAAAAACTTCTCCTAAAAGAATTCTCCAGGGAACTATTCTTTGAGTTGTTGCGCTGTTTTGCATTTTTAAGCCTTGTTCTTTTCAAACAATTCAGCTATCTTCTTCTCTTGTTTTTTTAAACTAAGTACCTCCCGCCGTATCCGAGCTTTTTGTCGGCAAATATATTTGCGCAAACCTTTAGGAATTTTTTGTCTGTCCATTTTTATTCAATATTAATTATCAGCGCAATAATGATTTTCTGACAATCTCCCTGTCATCCCAAGAAATTTTCTTTCCGTTGGCGATACACATCCATGGTTCGCATCCTTTGCCAGTAATAATCACAGTGTCTTTTGGCTGGGCCAAGCTTAACGCTTTTTTAATTGCCTGCTCTCTGTCTAAGACTTCATATAAATCAGAATTATGAATTCCTGCTTTCACTTCCTGTAAAATCTGCTCAGGATTTTCGTCATAGGGATCTTCATTAGCAAGAACAATCTTATCGCAGTAGTTGGCCGCTATCTTCCCCATTTCCGGTCTCTTCCACTTATCCCTTCCTCCTCCCGCAGAACCCAAAAGACAAATTAGATTGCCGTCACTAAAGCTCTTGATAGATTTATATACTTTTTCCAAGCTGTCAGGAGTATGGGCATAGTCAACAATAACTGACGGCTCCTTAGCTACTACTTCCATCCTGCCAGGAACACCAACTGTTTTTTCTAAAACTCGTTTGCAAATTTCCAAACTGACTCCTTGAGACAAGCCAATGCAAATTGCTGTTAAGGCGTTATAAACATTGAAGCTGCCTAACAGCTTCATATCAAATAAAACATTATTAGCTGTGAAGTTTATGCCTGTAGAAAAAAGACTAACATTGGTTGCTCCAACATATTTCAATCCCTGCTTTTTTAATTCTTTCAACCCATAGCTATATTTTTTATTAGCTGAAAAACTAAGAAAATATTCTGCATTGTCGTCATCTGTGTTCAGAATATGTATTCCCTTAGTCGCGGCAAATAGTTTTCCTTTTGCCTGCCGGTATTTTTTAAAACTGCCATGGGATTCAATATGTTCTCGAGTAAGATTAGTAAACACTGCCGTGTCTAAATCAATAAACCTATGGCGATGTTGCTTAATCCCCTCTGAGGTTACCTCTAATATTAGACACTTGCAGTCGGCATCAACTGCCCGTCTGATGAACTTTTGCAGCTTAAAGCGACCGGGCATAGTCATCTTCAATGTATTTGGCCATTCTTGATTGCCAATCTTAAATCTAATTGAAGAAACAGAAGCAACTTTAAACCCAGCTTCTGTTAAAATTTCACTTGCCAAGTGCGTAACTGTTGATTTGCCGTTCGTTCCAGTAATGCCGATCACGGTTATTTTCTTAGCTGGAAAACGATAGAAAGTAGCTCCTAATAACGATAACAAAAAATGGTACCAACTAAGTAAAAACGGAGGAATAAATTTTCTTAATAATCCTAACATCTTCTTTATGATATCTTATAATGCGCAAATAAAAAAGAGGCTTTCTGCCTCCTGATTACGACCCTCAACAAGAAGCCCTTATAAATACTTATTAACATAGCCTACTAGTTCGGCGGGAGTAATGTTAGTTTTGATCAAATAAGCCTTAACGCCGCATTTTTCTGCTTGCTTCCGGGAATCAGGATCGTCATAATTAGAAAAAACAATTACCGGAATAGAAGAAATTTTAGGATTATTTTTTTGCTGCTTTAAGAAAAAAATACCATTTTCTTTAGGCAACAAGACATCAAGAATTACCATGTCTATTTCTTCTTTTTCAATAAGCTCTAATCCCTGTTCAGCGCTGGAAGCTGAAATTACTTCGAAACCAGCATGAACAAGCTTTTCCTTGTACATCTCTTTTAAAAGTTTTTCATCTTCTACCAATAGAATCTTTTTCATAAATCAGTTCCTCCTCTTTTATTTTAATATAAATAAAAAAAATGGCAAGGATTTACTCCGGCCATTTTTCAACAATAAGAGCCTTCTTTTCTTTCAACGGAAGTGATTGATAAATCTCTTCTGTGATAAAGGGCATAAACGGATGTAGAATTTTTAAAGAAGTTGCCAAGACATATATTAGAATTTTTCTGGTGTTCTCTGCCTCTTTGGCCGATTTCGGCTCTTTGATTTGGTTCTTAGCTTCTTCAATATATAAATCACAAAATTGATGCCAGAAAAAATGATAAATTTCCTGAATCGCGGTTCCAAAAGATAGCTTTGCTAAGTTAGTATCTATTTTTTTTATTGTTTTTTCCAGCTCGTTTAAAATCTTCTTATCTTCTTTAGTTATAGGGCTTGGTTTTATGATTATATCAAATTTTTCATCACCAAGCTGCTGCATAACGAACTTAGATGCATTCCAAATCTTATTACAGAACTTTTTGCCAGCCAGCATATTCTCCTCCCCAAATCTTATATCCTGCAGTTCCGTAATCTGCCAAGATAAGCCAAACCTGGTCGCGTCAGACCCGTATCTCTCAATTAAATTCATTGGATTAATCCCTGTTCCTAAAGATTTTGACATTCTCCTACCGTCTTTAGTCATAATCGTGGCATGGATTATTATTTTTTTGAAAGGAACCTCTTTTAATAATTCCAGAGAAGAAAATATCATTCTAACCACCCAGAAATTAATAATATCCCTGGCAGTACAAATTATATCGGTAGGATAAAATTGTTCTAGATCTTTTGTTTTCTTTGGCCATCCCAAAGTGGCGAAAGGCCACAAAGCGGCGGAAAACCAAGTATCGAAAACGTCTTCTGATTGTTTTGGCTGGCATTTTTTGCAGATAGAACATTCTTTCGGAGTTTCGATAGAAACAAAGTGAGCTTCTTTATTTGTTTGGCAAAACCACACCGGCAATCTGTGTCCCCACCAAATTTGGCGGGAAATACACCAATCCTGAATATTTTTCAGCCATGTGAAATATCCTTTTTCCCATCTTTTTGCCGTGAACACTATTTCCTTTTTTTTCACAGCATCTGTAGATAATTTGGCTAATTTATCCATTTTCACAAACCATTGCCAGGAAGGAATAATTTCAATCGTTGTGTTGCAACGGTAGCACTTAGGAATTTGATGGGTGTAATCAATAACTTTCTCTAAAACGTCTAATTTTTCCAATTCAGCAACCACTTTTTCTCTGGCTACTTTAGCCTTAAGCCCTTGATAAGCTGAAGAAACATTGTCCATGCGACCATTTTCATCAATGATCTGCATTACTTCCAGCTTATGCCTTAATGAAATTTGGTAATCTCCCATATCGTGCGCAGGAGTAACTTTTACCGCTCCGGTGCCAAATTCAAGATCAACGAAATCATCAGCCACAATAGGGATTTCCCTATTAACAATTGGTAAAATTATTGTTTTGCCAATAAGTTTTTTGTACCTTTTGTCTTTGGGATTTACCGCCACTGCCATATCGCCCAACATTGTTTCCGGCCTTGTCGTTGCTACTTCAATATATCCATCTTCGTCTTTTAGTTTGTATTTTATAAACCAAAGTTTGCCTTTTTCCTCTTTGTATTCAAGTTCTAGATCAGACAAACTTGTCTGGCACCTCGGACACCAGTTTACCGCCCTCTTCCCTCTATAAACTAATCCCTTGTCGTAGTAATGGAGAAAAGACTGCTGGACGGCTTCCGTATAACCTTCATCCATTGTAAATCTTGTTCTGGACCAATCGCAGGAAGTCCCCAGCGATTCTATTTGTTTTAGGATCATACTTCCATACTCTTTTTTCCATTCCCAAACTTTTTTAATAAATTCATCTCTTCCTAGATCAAATCTTGTTTTGCCTTCTTTTTTAAGCTTTTTTTCCACTACATTTTGAGTGGCAATGCCGGCATGGTCAGTCCCAGGCAATAAAAGAGTTTTAAACCCCTGCATTCTTTTCCATCTTATTAGAATATCCTGAATGGTAAAGTTCAATGCATGTCCCATGTGAAGCACTCCCGTGACATTTGGTGGTGGCGTGGCAATAGAGAAAGAACCTTTCTTACTTTCAGAAAGATTGTCCGGATTGAAAAAGCCTCCTTTCTTCCAAAATTGATAAATCTTTTCTTCAATATTTTTAGCTTGATATTGCTTATCCATAGTATTGTTATATTATCAGCAAGAAAGTTCTGTGTAAAGAAAATTTACTTTGCTAAACTGCTTAATAATTCTTTTGCTTTATCCTCTCCTATAGCAATCAAAAATGTCGACAAACGCGGCCCTGTGTCAGCATCTATTAACATTTGGTAAATATTCTTAAAAAAGCTCCTTTGCGCTTTCTTTTTTTCTTCGTCGGAAAAACTTGGACTTTTAGGAATTTCATAAACCAACCATGTAAGTTTATCCAAATCCCAATAATTATTTATATCTTCTGCCAATTTATCTATTTGTTTTTTTTCTTCAAGTGGCAAAGAGTTGTAATAATTTTCATTAAAACCTTCTCTTAATTTGATTTTCAGCTCCGGCATAAATTTATTAATCCAGTTTTGAGATTTTTCCAATCTGGCTCCTAATAGTTTCTCGTCATATGCTTCTCCGAATCTTTTATATATATTTTTTAATTCTTCAAAATTCCCTTGAGTTATCTGCCCAAAAGAAGCAACTTGCCTGAAGGGCGCTCTTTTTTCTATTGGCTGTTCCTTATGGACTACGCTGGAGAATTCTATTCCTCTTTCCCCTACCGGTGAAAGCTTCTTCTTATAATAGTCTGATATTGCTCTATCAAATTCTTCGTATTGCTTTATTATAAATGTATCAAAAAATAAAGTGAAAGATTTGTTTGGCCTGGTTTTACAAAACATCCATCTTAATAATTCCGGCTCATATATTTTAAGCAGATCTGCGGGAACAACGCCTGTTCCTTCCGAACTCGACATTTTTGCCGCTCCTTGTATGCCGACAAACGCATATCCTTTAAATAAAGGAGGTTCAGTTTCAAAGACTTCTTTAGCTATATTTTTTGCAACATAGTAGCTCCCTCCATGCGCGGCATGGTCTGTTCCTCCGGGCTCAAAAGAAACATTTTCATATTTCCACCTCATTGCCCAGTCTATTTTCCAGCCCAGCTTTCCAATGTTTTCCTTAGAAATATCTGCAATCTCCGTATGCCCACAATCACACGAATACTCAATTTCGTTTTCCCCGTTATAGCTTATAATCTTCGTAGAAGTGCTTTTTCTGCATTTTCTGCAATACACTTGCAAGGGATAATATTCTTCAATTTCTTTTTTGGAAATTCCTTGCGTTCTAAACTTACCTAAAATTTCAGCAATTACTTTTCTTTTCTTGAGCGCTGTTTTAATTTCCTCATAATATTTGTTTTTTTGATACATTTCGGACTGGTATATAAACCTTGCTCTTACTCCAAATTGCGGCATAACTTCTTCAAACTCAGATTCAAAATGTTTCGCATAAGAATCATGACAGCCGTAAGGGTCTGGAATTTCCGTAAGAGGCATTCCTAAATACTTGGAAAAATCTGAAGGAACTCCTCCGGGCACTTTTCTTAATCTATCAAAATCATCCCATGAAAAAATCAGCTCTGCTTCACAACCTTTATCTTTTAAGGCTCTGCAAACTAACTCTGAAGTAATAATATCTCTAAAATTACCTATATGCACTTTCCCTGAGGGAGTAATTCCAGCAGCACAAATAAACTTTTTCTTAGTTGGAAAAAGTTTTATCAATTCTTCAGTTATTTCATCTGTCCAATGTATTGCTTTCATAATTTTACTTATATTGATGCCATAGTATCAGTAAGAAAGTTCTATGTAAAGAAACTTGTATTTCTTAACCCGATCAAGTAATGCTATTTTCAACTTAAGCCATTTGTTTCGGCTTCTTGGGCAGTTCGATATAAAAGGTTGAGCCTTTGCCCCTTCCTTTTGATTCAGCCCAGATTTTGCCTTTGTGCATTTCCGCAAACTTGCGGGCGATATATAGTCCCAGTCCGGCTCCTTCAGTATGGGTTTCGTTGCCAACGCTTCCCCTGGAAAAGCTATGGAAAACTTTTGTTACTTCTTCCTCTGTCATCCCCTCTCCCGTATCAATAATTGAAATCAAAACACCATACCTTAAATTCTTGACTTTTACGACTATACCACCTTGTTTAGTATAGCGAATGCAATTGTCAATCACATTTAAAATTATCTGCCTGATTTTTTCCGCGTCAACTAAAATCTGTGGCACTGGCTTTTTAGACTGTTCCAATTTTAAATAAAGCTTTTTCTTTTTTGATTCCAGTTTCAGTTCACTGATTATTCCCTCTATCATCTCTTCTAAAGAAGTCTTTTCATAAGCCATCTCCAATTTACCTGCTTTAATTCTGGAAATGTTCAAGAAATTATTCACAAGCCTTATTAGTCTTTCGTTGCTCTCATAAACATTGCCTATAACTCGTTCTGATTTCTTGGGCAACTTTCCGTAGCTTCCTTCGATGAGCATCGACATATATCCTTTTATGGCCGTTAAAGGAGTTCTTAACTGATGAGAAACAATAGAAACAAACTCTGACTTAGCCCGAGTTAATTTCTCTAAAGTTTCAATTTCTTTTAAAGTCCCTCGTATTAAGAAAAATCCGAATATTGTCACAAAAAGAAACACGCCTCCTCTGATTAAAAATTCATCAAAAGAAGGAGCAATAATGGTTTGGACTAAAAGAATAAGGATAATCAAGCCGGTGAATAGTTCCGTAGCGATTACTCTGATGTTCATTAAGTGATGTTTTAGAATGGCATAAGTAACTAATATAACATAAATAGATACCAATCCGTTGCCGATTGGTAGAATAGGAATATTATACCATAAAAAATAATTAGTTGAACCGCCGATAAATCCAACCAACGTTCCAATTAATACAAACTTTATTTGTTTACGCTTCATTCCTGTAAATTTTTTGTAAGCGCCTATCATTAAATACCAGCTCCAAGCCGTATATCCAAAAAACATTAAAAGAAAAAAATGAAATAAAATGCCAGGCTCTGGCCAGAAAGGAAATGAAAGTTTTGAAGTCACATCCCGCACAAATAATGGAGTAAAATTTAAAAGAAAAAAAATAAAACTAGCAATATATCCAAAAATAAGTAAATTTTTATTTCTTTTGACATTATTTATGAGACGAAGAACAAAATCAAAATAAAATACAGGAATAAAAATTGTTCCAGCCATTAAAACACGAGACCAAAAAAGAGCTTCTTGCGGTTCTTTAGCTATCTGCCAAAAGAAGTAACCAAAACTCCATATTGCAACACTAAAGGCGAATAAACCAAATTTTTTATTAAGCTCATTTTTTCTGTTTTTAGAGTAAACAAAAATACCAAGAATAAGGCTAGTCGCAGCATTTATAAGACCTGTAATAGCGTAAAAAAACATACTTTAATATTTTTTAATCAATAGATTTTTGACAAATCACTATATTATGAATTTTATGTGACTCATAAATAATCCTGCAATTAGAAGCAATGAAACCACTTTTAAATAAAACTTCTGACAATTCTTCTGGAGTTCTGTATATCATTGACCAATTAATAACATAATAAAGAAAAGGACGCTCTAAATTATTAGAAATACTGGCTGTCAAGAACATTCCTCCTGGCATAAGAAATCGATGAATTTTACTAATTAATTCAATCGCTTGCTTTCGAGGTCTATATTCTAAAAATCCAATCATTTCTACTACATGAGGGCAAAAATCATTCAATACTTCTTGAAGTATTCTCGTGCTCTTATTAAGAAAAGTTATTTGGTTTTCTACCTCGTATTCTCGTGCTAATTTCTTGGCATATTCTATCGCTGTTGGATCAAGATCTAATAAAACAGCCTTCACTAAAATATTTTCTTTCTTAAGGTCTGATATTACGCCTATCACGCCTTGAGCAGAACCGCTAGCAATCGAAAGTAGCCGAATTTCCTTTTCTTTACTAAATTTTTTAATGCTTTCTTTGAGCAAATAATTGACTAATTTAAGCCTATTGCGGACAGCTTGAGCATTCATCATGCCAATCCAAAAATTACTGATGAATTTTCTAAAATTATAAGCTTTATTGAACTCATAATTATAAATAATATCTAATGCTTGCCACCCTTTAGCCCCTTCCTTGATTTTCCGGCAAGAAGAACTTAAACCATCGAACCAAAAGGTATTGATTTCAGAATTACTTTTAAAAAACTTCTTTTTTATCGCAACATAAAAAGCTAATACCCACATTAATGGCAAGGTAAAATAATAAAGCCATCGTTTTTTTTCAAGGTTTAACTCCTTGTCCTGAAGTACTGTCACCTTTATATTTTCCATCTGAATATTTTAAGTTTGTTTAAACAAAAAACTCTGCAATACTGCAGAGTTTTAGACTAAAAATTATATGTTCCTTCATTTATAGAAGAATTATTATATCTCTCATTCTTTTCCAACAATAATGACTTCGCTCTTATCATTACGGGTATCTTATCTGAAAACCTGCATTTTGTCAAAGAAAAGTCTTGTTTAATACAAAAGGAGATAAGCTCCTTCTTTCAAAAGAATTAAAACTTAAAGAGATTATGCTTTTTTGATTTTAGTGCTGCAAAGCAGTCATACAGATAATCAACTAGTTGGTATTGATCAACTTCGGAGATATCTATCCACCTATAATCATTGTGTTCTTTTGGATTAACTTTTACTTCTCCGTCTTTATATTCCGCTATAAATATGAGCCTGACAAACTGTTTATTTTTCTCGTTATCTATATTAGATGTATAGAAAAATAAATTTGGGTTATTAATATCTAATCCTGACTCCTCTTTAGTCTCTCTTATAGCTCCAGAACAAGGATCTTCACCGTTTTTCAGTGTCCCTCCCGGGACATCCCAGTAATTCGCAAGCACATCATTGTTTGTCGCTCTTTTAATAATAAGAATTTGTTTCTTCTTATTAAAAATAATAGTGTGCACAATTAATCCTTTATCCATTTATTAAAAATAAATAATTTAATTAGCTAAAAACTATAAACTGTTAATAGTTTAACACTAAAAATAAAAAAGCCTAAATGAATAGGCTTGGATAAAATTTAAATTTGGTAAAGTCTAGGCTAAATCCACACCGAGTTTTTCTCTAACAACCTCTTTGGTCCTTTTTTGCTCTTCTTTCATTAAAACAAATTCTTGATCAAGCTTATCAACTGTTTTCACGAACCCGTCAACAGCGTTATAAGTGTCATCAATTTTTTCTCTTAATTCTTCTCTGTCTGCTTTCGCTTCGGCAAAGCCCTCTTGAATATTTACTCTATTAACAGCCACATCGGTCTTTATTCCTTCAATGTTTTCTTTATTCGTTACCACATCGGTCTTTATTCCTTCAATGTTTTCTTTATTCGTTACCACATCGGTCTTTATTCCCTCCAGCTCAGTATCTATTTTATTAAATTTTTTGTCTAAATATTCTATTAGTTCTTCGTTCATATTTTTAATAAGTTTATAATATCATTCTACTATTTTAAAAAACCATGTCAATTATTTCCCTAAAATTTTTAACGCCCTCTTTATTTTCTCTTCATCATCTTTAATATTAGTCAATCCAGACAGTGTTTGTTTCGCCTTGTCTCGGGGGAAGCCGAGATTAATTAGGGTGTCAAGAACCGGATCTGTTTCTTTTTTTCTTGAAATAAACGAATCAAAGTCCTTTATTTTTCCGGAAAGTTCTAAGATGATTTTTCTGGCCTTCTTCTGTCCAATTCCCAGAATGCCTTCAAATATTTCCTCGTGCTGCAACTCAATCGCCTCTTTCAATTTTTCTTTGGGCCCAATGGAAGAAATCTCTAAGGCAGCCTTGGGTCCCACTCCGGAAATTCCTATCACCAGTTCAAAAAGATCCAGCTCTTCCAGCTCTAAAAATCCATACAAATCTAAAGAATTTTCACGGACACTGAGATGGCAGAAAAAACTTAATAATTCGTCTGTATCCCCTATCTTGTCAAAAGTCTTTTGAGATAAAAACACTTTATATCCCACTCCATTCACATCCAAGACAATAAATTTGTCTTTTTTAAGAATAATCCTGCCTTTAAGATAGCTAATCATTGTTTTTATTATAGCATAAGTATTGCCTTGTTAAAAAAAGTATGCTATCCTCGTATTAAATCAATTTTATGCCAATTACTAAAGCAGCAAAAAAATCCGTCAGACAGGACGAGAAAAAAAGAAAAAGAAACACGCTTTGCAAAAAAACAATGAGAGGCCTTTTAAAAGAGGCTAAGACTTTGATTGTTAAAAAGAAGGCCGAAGCAGCAAAAGAGCTTCTGCCAAAGATATATAAATCTTTGGATAAAGCGGCTAAAAAAGGAGTGATTAAAAAAAATACAGCTTCCAGAAAGAAAGCAAGAATAACAAAGTTAATAAATATTAAAGCAGCGACAAAATAACCTTATATCTCAGCAATTAGCAAATCAAGCGCCACTTCTGGACCTACTTGTCCGGTTTTTATTTGCAAATCTATCTTAAAGATTCTTTTATATATCTTTTTCAACTCTTCCAAGGAAAACCTTTTAGTTTGCCAAAGCGTTTTTCTTATTACATAAGGGTGTATCCCCAGCTCTTTACTGGCGCTGGGCGACAGATATTCCATGTTTTTGCATTTGTCTTTTACCATTAAAAGATTGCGGAACTGGAAGTTTATCATCGAAAGAATGTATAAAGGCGAGTCCCCTTTTTCTAGATGCTTATGAACAGAGATAAGCGCTTCCTTCTTGTTTTTTACGGCCAAGGCGTCAATGGTTTTAAAAATATCAGCCTCAATCCGCGGAGCCACTAACAATTCAATGTCCTCTTTTTTAATCTTCAGGCTATAAGAAGCAAGCTTTTGTAGCTCAAAAGAAAGCCTCCATAAATCATTGCCGACAAATTCAACTAATTTTTCCACGGCAGTAGTCTCTATTTCTGCCTTATATCTGCTTATTTCTGTTTTTATCCAATTCTTCAACTTTAAGCCGGAAAGAGGCTCAAACTCCTGGCATTTCCCTTCTTTTTTTAGAAACCTTAAAAGAGTGTTATTAGCGGGGATCTTATCCTTTTCATAGAATATAATAATATCGTCTGATTGAATAAAAAGTTTCTTTTGCTTTAAAAATTCGGTTTTAAAGTCTGTATTGTTTAGAACATTTTTAAGAACGAGTAGCTTTTTTTCGCGAAACATTGAGATTGTATTAATTCGGTTTTTGAAATCTTTAAAATCCAGATTTTGGCCGTCAAAAAACTCCAAATTCAAGCCACTTTGGTGAACCTTCTTATAGCTACTAATAATTCCATTCAGCTTATGCCGGGAACGATAAATATCTTGTCCGTAAAGAAATAAAAGCATGTTATTAATAAAGGCCCTTTAAAAGGACCTTTGTTGAAAATATATTGTTCAAAGTGATTTACTTCCCGAGTATAAATTTAACTTTTTCAATAATCTCTCCCGGAGTGAAATGAGCTTTTATCAAATAGTCAGTAGCTCCCAGCTTTAATCCTTTTTCAATATCCTCTTTTTGCCCAAGATTAGACAAAATAATTACAGGAACTGGAATTAGAGAATCTTCTTCCTTGATCTTTGCGAGAACATCAAATCCATCTATACCAGGAAGTATAAGGTCAAGTAGGATTAATTCTGGGTTTTCTTCTTTGGCTTTTTTTACTCCCTCTTCCCCATCCACAGCTTCAACAACATCATATTCTTCATTGCGAAGCTTTTGAGACATTAATTCTCTTAAAAATTTATCATCTTCAACTATAAGAATTTTTTCTGCCATGTAAAATTTATTCTCCTATTTGTTTTATTATTTTTTCAATAATTTCCTGAGGATCAAATTCTGTCTTAATCAGCCAATCTTTTGCTCCTAATTCTTTGACTCTTTCAATCTCTACCGGCTCACCGGAATTGGAAATAACAATAACTGGAATTTCTTTTAATTCCTGATCATTATTCATCGCCTCCATTGTTTCCAAACCATTCATTTTAGGCATAACGATATCCATTAAAACAAGATCTGGCTTTTCTTTCTTCATTGCCTCCAATCCTTCTTTGCCGTTTCGAGACAAAGAAACTTCATATCCTTTTTCTTTTAATTTTTTTTCTAAAATATTGATTATCAGCTCTTCGTCTTCAACTAGTAGGATTTTTTTTGCCATATTAGACTTGTGTTGAGATTATTCTACGATCTCATTATAATAATTATTTGACCTTAAGACAAGTGTGTATAACTTATTTTGCTGGCAGACTAAAATTGAATGTTGACCCTTTCCCCTCTTCTGACTCAAACCAAACTTTTCCATGGTGAGCTTCAATTATGTTTTTAGCTATATAAAGACCAAGACCCGAACCTTCTGTTTCCATCCTCAAGGCATTGCCGCTTCGAAAAAACCTTGTATATATCCTGTCTTGCTGATCTTTGGCTATCCCTATGCCAGTGTCTTTTATCGAAAATACCATTTCATTCTTCTTCTTGTCGTGCTCAATAGCAACACTTACTTCCCCGTCCTTTTTAGTATACTTTAACGCATTATCGAAAAGATTCTGAAGCACTAAGTTTATTTTCTCTACATCAACAGTCAGCTTAGGCACTGCTCTTGGTTTTTTAAAACCAAATTTGATTTCCTTTTTCTCAAATTCATTTTTGTATAAATCTATCATTTTTTGGACTAGGTCTATAAAAGAAACTTGAGTGAGGTCATAAATATACCTTCCTTCTTCTATTCTAGTCACATCTAGAAGGTCATTGATTAAAGCAATCATTCTTTCATTGCTTACATAGATTTTTTCTAGAAATTCTTCCTGTCCTTTATTCACTTCTCCCAAGTCTCCGTCTATTAACATTTTTATCGTCCATTTAATTGCTGAAAGAGGAGTCCTTAATTGATGGGCTGAAATTGAAACAAACTCTGTCTTCATTTTTTCTATTAATTTCCCCCTGGTAACATCGTGAAGAATCACTAATGTTCCTGTCTGCTTTCCTTCTTTTACTATTGGGATTGTGCTCACTTCCAAAATCAACTTTTCGCTTATCTTTAACTCTTTTTTAAAAATCTCGTCTATCTTCACATGCTTGCTAGGCCCGCTTAAAATTTCTATTAAAGATTTAATGTTTGGAATTTTTGCCAGTTCGGCGATAGACTTGCCTGTTACCTCCTGATTTTTAACGGAAAATATCTTTTCTGCCTCGGAATTAATAAGGACCATCTTATTCTCCATGTCAAAATTAATCAATCCGTCAACAAAATTAGCGACAATAGATAATGTTCTTTCTTTCTCTTCTTCGACCTGTTTTTTTGACTCCTCTGCATCTTCAAGCATGTTTAACAAGGCCAACCTTGAATTCCTTAGCTCTGTTAATTTGGTTTCCAGCTCTTTGGTTTTTTCTTTTATCTGTTCTTTCAACTCTAAAGGAGAATATGCTTCTTCGTTTTTATGAATTCTATCTATTACTAAAAAATAACCGTTAAAATAGTTTTGTCTATCTCTTCTGGCTATGGCAGACAAACTGACTAGAATCTCTTTTTTATCCTTAGTTAAAAAAATTGCTTCTTTTTTAACCGAACCTTTTTGGACAATTTCTTTTTTTAATTCTTCCATAGAAGAATTTTCTTGAAAAAACTTTTCAATATCTTCGCCAGCCATTTCAACCTGAGTATAGCCGAAAACCTGCTCTAGCTTTTCATTAATATCTAAAATAAAATGAAGAGAATTCACGTAGCACAAAGGCAAAGGCAGAAATTTCCAAAAATCATAAAGATATCCTTCTGATGCTCCTGCCTCCTGCCAGGAGTTTTTTTCTTTTGAGTCTTCCATTATGATTGGTTTTTTATTTTTAATTTTAGTTCTTTATTTTTTTCTTTTAGTTCCGCCATTTTTAACTCTCTGCCAACTGCCATCTTGCGCCATTGTTCCAGCTCGTCAATCTGTTCCTGGAGCTCTTTGGTTCTTGCTTCCACTTGGTCCTCAAGTGTTTCATTAAGCTCTCTTAAAGCCCTGGTTTTAGCCTTAACTTTCACTTCCAGCACCATTCTTATTTCTTCTGAGTCTTCTTTCGCTTTTTGCAGTTTATCCAAGCCCGGCTCTGTCTTATCTTTGCCTCTTTCCGAAAATACAGCCAGTCCGCCGACAAATTTGTCTGTTTTGTCTGTTAATGGCAAAAGGCTTAAAACAATAGAGATTTCTTTTTTATTTTTGCCCAAGAAAAAAGTATCAAGTTTTTTTGCCTTTTTTATCTCTTTCTCAAATAAGCTGTCAATTTTTCTTTTTTCCCTGCCAGAGATCAAAGCAAATAAAGGCTTGTTGGTTAATTCTTTCAATTTGTAGCCGCTGAAATTCTTCCAGCGCTTATTGCTATATTTAATACGCCCTTTTTGGTCAAACAGCACCAAGGGGTCAATATAGTCGTCAAAGATTTTTTGGAATAAAAAGAGATTTTTTATCATTTAAAAAAGAGTCATATTATTTGTTTGTTCTTTTTCCTTTGACAGCCTTTTCGCTAGGCTATGAAACCCAAACTTTTCCAATGTCTCTGCTGTTTTTTCTTCATCAAAACCGCGCCAAACGCATTTCTTTAAATCAAATTCAAAAGACACATCGCACTTAATTTGACCTAATTCCTTGGAAAGAAGGGCTGAATCTTTATTGTCTATCAATAGTTTTCTTAATTTTTCTCTGATTTTTTCGGATTGTCGGTCAAGCTCTTGATAAAGATTTTCAATACTATCGAATTCTTGAATTAATTGAATGGCTGTTTTTTCTCCAATACCTGGAACGCCGGGAATATTATCAGAGGGATCGCCTCTTAATCCTTTAAAGTCTGCCAACTGATCTGGAGTCAATCCTTGATACTTTTCTTTTACCAGTCGCTCGTCGTATAAAACGATATCTTTGAGCCCCTTTCTTAAAGTATAAACTTTTGTTTGCTCGTTGACCAGCTGCAAGGCATCCATGTCTCCGGTTAAAATAATAGTTTCTACGTCAAAAGACTTTTTTGTTAAATGCGCAATCGTGCCAATGATATCATCTGCTTCGTATCCTTGCTTTTCAAAAACTGGAATGTCAAAATCTCTTAAAACACTTTTTACTTTTGGAATTTGCTCATAAAGCTCGTCCGGAGCCTTAACCCTTTTCCCTTTATAATCCTTAAACTTTTTATGGCGGAAAGTGGGACCGGGCAGATCAAAGGTAGCAGCCATATAGTCCGGTTCCAACTCTTTGACAACTTTGAAAAAGATTGACAAGAAGCCATAAACAGCGTTTACCAATTCTCCTTTTGGCGTGGTCAGCGGAGGAAGGGCGTGATAAGCCCGATGGATTAAGGCGTTACTGTCAATAACCACCAAGCGCTTCTTTTCTTTTTTCATATTCCTATTTTAACACAGATATTAGAAAGCTTCTATTTTTCGGGTTGTCTCGTCTATAAAATCAAACTTAAGAATTATTATCTCTTTTGGCAAAAGCTGTCGCGCCTTTTCCGCCCACTCAATCGCCACTATGTTTTTCGGATCGGAAATAATTTCTTTAAAGCCAAGAGTCAATAATTCTTTTGGTTCTTGAATCCGGTAGCAGTCAAAATGATAAAAAGATTGATATGAACCGGATAAAGAATATTTCTTAAAAACAGCAAAAGTAGGGCTAAGGATTTTTTCTTTAATCCCCAGCCCTGCTCCAAATCCCTGTAAAAAAGTTGTCTTACCTGCTCCTAGATCCCCTTCCAGGCCAATGATTACTGCCATTTCCGCGGAAGTCCGCGTAATCTCTTTTGCCAGGATACTTCCTGCTTTTTTTGTTTGTTTAAAATTTTCAGTTAAAATTTCCATAAGACCTCTTGCGAAATAACTTTTCGCAACGAAAATTAATAATTTTGAACGAAAATTGTGAAGAACGAGAAGGCATATACGATGTATATGGCGACGAGTTCTGAACAATTTGCAGCCAAAATTTTTAATTTGCAGTAGAAAGTGTTATTTTTGTAAGAGGGCTAAGATTGACTGTTTGTAAAAAATAAGTTAATTTGGAGATAATCTTATGGCAGAACCAATAATAGAAGCAAAGGAACTTATCCAAGACGCGCATAACATCTCTATCTTGCTTTCGGACATTCAAGAAGACAATTTGACAAGCGCCATAGCTCTTTTCCATAGTTTAAAAAAGCGGGCAAAAAAAGCAGTTATCCTGCTACCGGCCTCCTCGTTGGCGAATCTCCAATCTCTAAGGATTTATAAATTATTGCAGCCGAAAAACTTTGTTATTTCTATTGACACCTCACAGAATAAAGTTTCGGAAATATTCTACGAAAAAAACGAAAAAAATCTGAAAATCTGTTTAGCTTTAAGCTCGGGCCACATTGAAGAAAAAAACATTGATTTTTCCTTTCTTTCCTTTAAATCTTTAGACACTCTTAAAGAGGAAAAATTTGATTTGTTAATAACCTTGGGCGTTCAGAATTCAGAAGATTTATTTAAAAAACAAGAAACTCCTATTTTAAATATTGATAATCACCCTGACGGCAAGAACTTTGGCAAAGTGAATATAAGAGAACCTCAGTTTTCTATAGCGCAAACCTTGATTGAGCTCATTAATGAAATGGATAAAAATATTGCCACTCCCCTTTTAGCGGGAATGATATATTTTTCTATCCAAAGAGAAACAACTATCCAGCCGAAAGTTTTTAAGGCTATCTCTTATCTTATCAAAAAAGACGGAGATATCCAAAAAATAATCCAGCATCTTAAGACTGAAACAGAATTGCCAAACAACTCTGTAAAACAAATTTCACAAATCCGGCTGCTGGCAAAAGTTCTGGAAAAACTGGACTATGATAAAGACAAACAACTATATTGCGCAGTTCTGACAAACGAAGATTTTGAAAAATTGGAAGCCAGCTCTTTGGATTTAAATTTTGTAATCACAGAATTGAAAAATGCTTGGCATTTCCCTTGTTTACTCGTTCTCTGGGAAGACAAGACCGCGACTAAAGGGGTTTTCTATTCTCCTCAGCCAGAAGCAATCAAAAAAATTCTGGAAAACTTTACCGGAACGCTAAAGGGCGAAGGAGGAATATTCCTGATTCAAGAAGTAGATCTTGAAACAGCTAAAAAGAAAATTTTAAAACTATTATGATGCGCAAAACTACCGGAGAAATAAAAATATCTCCAGAAATACTTGATCAAATCAAAAAAAGCATTAAAAGCCTTTCTGATTTGGGAAAAAAAATTAAAGAGTCCTCCTTTAGAAACACAACCGAGGTCTTAGAAATTATCTTAGCCAGCCTGATTATTTTGGAAGCTTCTGATGTTCATATTGAACCGGAAGAAGAGAAAACCAAGATAAGAGCCAGAATCGATGGAATGCTGCACAGGGTAACCTTTATTGAAAACAGCCTTTACAGCGCTCTTGCCTCTCGCATTAAACTAATTTCCGGCATTAAACTAAACATAAAGAACCGACCTCAAGACGGCAGGTTCTCAATAGATGTAGAAGAAGGCCAGACTATTGAGATTAGAAGCTCTACTCTCCCCTCTGAACATGGCGAATCAATAGTGATGAGAGTTCTTAACCCTAAAAATTTGATTAGCATTGAAGAATTGGGACTAAGAGAAGATTTATTGCAAATTTTTAATAAACAAGCGAAAAAACCTAACGGAATGATTATTATTACCGGTCCCACCGGTTCCGGTAAAACAACCACCTTATACGCTTTCTTAAAAAAAGCTCAATCTCCGGAAATTAAAATCATTACGATTGAAGACCCGATTGAATACCATTTGTCGGGAATTTCCCAAACTCAGACAGCTCCGGAGCAAGGATATGATTTTGCTTCCGGATTGAAATCATTAATGAGGCAGGATCCGGATATAATTTTAGTCGGAGAAATCAGAGACGCTGAAACAGCCAGAATCACTATTCAGGCCGCCTTAACCGGACATTTTGTGCTCACAACTCTGCATACTAACGATACCGCAGGAACAATCGCCAGATTAATTACTTTAGGAGCAAGTCCTTCAAACATTGGACCGGCTTTAAATATGGTTGTCGCTCAAAGACTAGTAAGAAAGGTTTGCCAAAAATGCGGAGGGCTCAAGGCTCCTTCCCTCGAAGAAAAAAAGAAAATAAAAAAAGGATTGGCTAAAATTCCAGCCAATGTTAAAATTCCAAAAATTACCCAAATCCCGGAAGTTAAAGGATGTAAATATTGCAATAAGAGTGGCTATAGAGGAAGAGTAGCAATTTCCGAAGCTTTGATTATGGATGCAAAAATGGAAAAATTTATTTTAACCAATACTTCCATTTCCGCTTTTAAAGAAGAAGCAGTTAAACAAGGAATGACCACCGTTTATCAAGACGGATTAATAAAAGTTCTTAATGGTATTACCACCATAGAAGAAATAGAAAGAGTAGTTGGTAAAAAATAAGCTTGAAGCCGCAGGTAAAATAAACTTTAGCTTAGCACTAAGGGTGAGGAAATTTCCGAGGCGTAAATTAGTTCTCACCAATTTACCCGTCTAAGAAATTTCCCCTATTACCTGCAGTTTCAAACTTATTATTTTTTAAACGCGTTGCAACAGTATTCTACAATAATACTTTAAAAATGTCAAGCCCTCGAAGCATAAAACAAAAAGATCCGCTCCTGGATTCCGCTTTGCGGCCTAAAACATGGGATTCATACATTGGACAGGACAAGATAAAAAAGAATATTAAAATAATTGTTTCAGCTGCTAAAAAGAGAGATGAAGCTCCTGAACACATTCTTTTTTATGGCGGGCCGGGTTTAGGAAAGACCACTCTGTCCCATATTATCGCCCATGAAATGGAAGCGGACATAAAAGTAACTTCCGGACCGGCGATTGAAAGAGCCGGCGATTTGGTGGCGATTTTAAGCAATCTATCCGAAGGAGATGTTCTTTTTCTGGATGAATGCCATCGAATAAATAAAACCTGTGAAGAATATCTTTATTCGGCCATGGAAGATTTTAAACTAAATTTGATTTTAGGTAAGGGTCCGATGGCCAGAACAATGGAGTTAAATATCCCCCACTTTACTTTAATCGGAGCCACAACCAGAATCGCTTTAATTTCATCGCCATTAAGAGACCGTTTTGGGGCAACCTTTCAACTTTCCTTCTATAAAAATGAGGATATTGAAAAAATAATCCAAAGGTCAGCCAAGCTTTTGAAGATAGGCATATCTCCGCAAGCCTGCAAGATTATTGCCGAGCGCTCACGATTTACTCCCAGAGTTGCCAACCGCCTGCTTAAAAGGGCCAGAGACTTCGCTCAAATAAAAGAAAAAGATGTTATCGCCGAAGAAGTTGCTATTGAGGCGCTGGAGGCGCTGGAAATAGATAAAATGGGGCTAGAAAACGAAGACAGAAGGATACTGAAAATAATCATTGAAAGGTTTGACGGCGGACCGGTGGGAATACAGGCTTTAGCCGCGGCCGCGGCCGAAGAAGAAGACGCTATCCTAGAAATTTACGAACCATATCTAATGCAGCTTGGGCTTATTGAGAGAACTCATAGAGGCAGAATGGCAACAAAGCTGACTTATCAGCATTTGGGGATAGAATACAAGAAGCAAGACAGTTTGCTATAATGCTTAAAGCAATTATCTTTTTAATAATCATTTTTTGGCCGCCAGCCGTAATGGCGGCTGATTTTTTAACCGTTGTTATTGATAAGATTACATGGATGGGAAACAAAGATTCCCATAGTAACGAATGGATTGAACTTTATAATAATTCCTCAGTTCCTGTTGTTCTTGACAACTGGAAATTAATCGCGGAAGATGGAAGCCCGGAAATCAATTTAATCGGCGAAATTGCCGGGCAAGACTTCTTTCTCTTGGAGAGGTCAGATGATGAAACAGTTCCGGAGATTGAAGCTGACTTGATTTATACTAAAAGCTTGAACAATGATGGTGAAAGCTTAAAGCTTATCAACGAACAAGGAAAAGTAATAGACGAAGTAAATTGTTCCGCGGGCTGGTTTGCTGGAGACAATGAGACTAAACAGACCATGAAAAGAAAAAGTCCTAATGTTTCGGGGAACAATCCTGACAACTGGCAAACTGGCCAAAATACAACTAAGACAAAAGAAGCCAAGCCTCTTTTGTCTTATTCTGATGGAATTGTGATTAATGAAGTTCTCCCCTCTCCGGAAGGCCCTGACGCTGATAACGAATGGATTGAATTTCTCAATCAAAATGATTTTGCTGTTGATTTGTCCGGCTGGAAAATCTCTGACACTGAAGGAAAAACTAAAATATATGTTTTTCCGGAGAAAACAAATATTAAGGCAAATTCTTTTCTTTTGCTTTCTCGAACAGAAAGCAAAGTCACTCTGAACAATAATGGTGATGGAATACAGCTTATTCAACCTGACGGAAACATTATAGATAATGTAAATTGGGGGCAAGCTGCTAAGAACCAGTCATACGGCCGAACCGAATCCGGGTGGAAGTGGATTTCTGATTTAACTCCTAATTCAGCTAATGCTGTTTTAAAAATAACAAAAACCAACCCTACTAAGAATATAGAGAAAAAAGAACCTAAAATTAGCTCAAAAGTCTTCACCTCTTCAGCGAAAGACTCCAGTTTCTCTTTGTCAGCCGCTCTAGTAGTGGCTCTTCTGTCCGGTGGAATAATAATCTTTCTTAAAAGAACAATTAATCAGGCTTGATTAATCAAAAAAGTTAAGATAAAATTAAAACATGTCAGGTCATTCTCATTGGAGCTCAATTAAAAGGGCTAAAGAAGCCACAGATCAAAAACGGGGAAAGGTTTTTTCTAAAATTGCTCGGCAGATTTCGGTTGTCTCCAGAGAAAAAGGAGGAGATATTGAAACTAACGCTTCTCTACGCATTGTTATCGATAAAGCCAAAAAACTTAATATGCCCAAAGAAAACATTGAAAGGGCCATTAAGCGCGGCTCTGGAGAATTCGGCGAAGGCAAATTAGAAGAATTTATCTTTGAAGCTTACGGACCGGGAGGAATTGCCGTTATTATTGAAGGAATCACGGATAACAAGAATCGGGCCTTAGGAGAAATTAAACAAATTCTAAGTAAAAATGGTGGTAAATTAGCCAGCGAAGGCTCGGTGAAATGGATGTTTAACCAAAAAGGAGTGATACTTATAGAAAATAAGGGGAATAAAGACGAGTTGGAAATGAAAGCGATTGAAGCTGGCGCTGAAGATATTAAATGGGAAGACGACAATCTGATTGTCTATGCCAAGGCGGAAGATTTGGAAAAAACAAAAAAGAATTTGGAAAATCAGGGAACCGAGATTGAATCTGCTTCTTTGTGCTGGATAGCGAAAGAAGAAGTAGAACTGGAACAAAAAGAAAAGATGGAAAAACTTTTTGAACTCCTGGACGAAGAAGACGATATTCAGGAAATATATTCAAATTTAGCATGATAATTTTAGGCATTGATCCCGGAACCGCAACCACCGGATTTGGACTAATAGAAAGCAGCCCGGAAATTAAGTATTTAGACCATGGCTGTATTAAAACCAGCTCCAAGCTGCCGGCGGAACAGCGGCTTAAGGAAATACACCAAAAACTCAGTAAAATAATAGGGCAATATCAGCCTGACGCTTTGGCCGTTGAAACCCTTTATTTTTTTAAAAATTTAAAAACAGCGATGCCTGTAAGCCAGGCAAGAGGAGTTATTTTATTGGCCGCCGCCCAAAAAAAAATTCCTATTTACGAATTCACTCCTTTGCAGGCAAAAATGGCGGTTGTCGGCTACGGACGAGCAGAAAAAAAACAAGTACAGGAGATGGTTAAGTTGCTTCTTAACTTGGAAGAAATACCAAAACCCGATGATTCAGCCGACGCTTTGGCTATAGCTATTTGCTATTCTCGAACACTTTGAAATAAGGGTTGACAAGGGTTTTTGAAAACATATAATTATTGTAATAATCCTTTTCATTGCTTATAGTAGTGAGGGATAAAGTCGATAATAATTAATATAATTTAAGAAACAAAATTATGATTTACGAGGAAATCACAAACGAAGAAGAAGAAACTGAAGAGACCGAAGAAGATGAAGAAGAAGATGAAGACGATGAAGAGTAATTAAAAATACCTCCCCCCGCCAGTTTAACAGACTGGCGGGTTTTTATTAAAAATGTTAGATTTTAGATATGGCGGAAAGAAAATATTACCGCAAAATCTATCAAAAAAAGAAAAATAAGAAAATAAACTTAATTTTAAAGTTGTTGGTTTTTTGTTTTTTGTTTTTAGGATTTGCCTCTCTTTTGGTATTTTTTTACTATGCCAAAGACCTTCCTCGGCCAGAAGTATTCACTGAAAGACAATTTATCCAATCAACTAAAATTTATGACCGGACAGGAGAAGTGTTGCTTTATGACATTCACGGAGAAGAAAGAAGGACTATAGTATCTTTAAACATTATCCCTAAGAGCCTGCAACAAGCAGTCATGGCGGCCGAAGACGCTAGATTTTACCAACATTTTGGAATAGATTTTAAAGGAGTAGGCAGAGCAATACTGGTTAATTTGCAAAGGAGAGATGTTTCTTCTTCTGTTGGAGCTTCAACCATCACGCAGCAGTTTATCCGCTGCTCTTTTTTGACAATGGAAAAAACCATAGAAAGAAAGATAAAAGAACTCGTTTTAACAATAGAAATAGAAAGAAGGTATTCTAAGGACCAAATTCTGGAATGGTATTTAAATCAAGTTCCTCTAGGAAGCGTTTATGGAGTAGAGGCCGCCAGCAGGTCATTTTTTGATAAAAAAGTGCAAGATATTTCTTTAGCAGAATCAGCCATAATAGCTTCTTTAATTAAGGCTCCCAGTTATCTTTTAGAAAATAAAGATAAACTTGTTATAAGAAAAGATTATGTTCTGGATAGAATGGTGGAAGAAAATTTTATCACGGCAGAAGAGGCGGAAACCGCTAAAAAAGAAGAAATAAAATTCGCCAAGGCTAAATCAATCCAAGCCCCTCATTTTACCCTCTATATTAAAAAATATCTAACAGAAAAATACGGGGAGAAGTTTTTAGAAGAGAAAGGATTGAAAATCTATACTTCCTTAGACTGGAACCTCCAACAGGAAGTAGAAAAAATAATAGAAGAAAGAGCAAAAATTAACGAGAACTATGGAGCCTTTAATGCTTCTTTGGTTGCTCTTGACCCAAAAACCGGAGAAGTTTTAAGTATGGCCGGTTCAAAGGACTACTTTGCCGACTCTTATCCCGAAGGCTGCTCTGGTCCGGACTGCTTATTTGAACCGGATTTTAATGTGTCCATGATTGGGAAGAGACAGCCGGGATCAGCTTTCAAGCCTTTCGCTTACGCCACTGCTTTTAAAAAAGGATTTACCCCGGAAACAATTTTATGGGATGTAGAGACTAATTTCGGCATTTACGGCAACGAGTCCTATATCCCGCAAAACTATAATGAAAAATTCCAAGGAGCCATAAGCTTAAGGGATGCTTTGGCTCAGTCCGTTAATGTTCCCGCAGTAAAAATGCTTTATTTGGCCGGACAAAAAGATACACTAGAGACAGCTAAAAAACTTGGCATAACAACCTTAGAAAAAGACCCCTCTTATTACGGCCTATCTTTAGTTCTGGGAGGAGGAGAAGTCAAGCTGATAGATATGGTTTCGGCTTACGGGGTATTCGCCACTGAAGGGCTGCAAATTCCTCCTGTGTTTATTTTAAAAATTGAAGACAGTCAAGGAAACATTATTGAAGAAAACAATAAAACTCTAAAGAGAGTTTTAGATAGACAAACAACAAAAAACATCAATGACATTCTTTCTGATAATCAAGCTCGCACACCAACTTTCGGACCTAATTCCGCTCTACACTTTAATGATCGCCAGGTAGCGGGGAAAACCGGAACTACCCAAGAATACAAGGACGCATGGACAATAGGATACACTCCTTCAATTGTGGTCGGAGTGTGGGTTGGAAATAATAATAATTCTCCGACAAAAAAGCCCGGTGTAGTTTTAGCCGGGCCCATCTTTCATAGAGTTATGGAAAAAGCTTTATTAGGGACTGAAAAAGAATACTTTAATGAGCCCGAAGTGATTATAACTTCTAAGCCGATTTTAAACGGAGAAGTAGAAGAATATGAACTGCCGGAAACACCTCATTCCATTTTGTATTATGTTGATAAAAATAACCCCTTAGGAGAAATGCCTGTTGAGCCTGAATCAGATTCCCAATACTCAGCGTGGGAACAAGGGATCAAGGATTATTTTAAAGTTTCTGATTAATTACCCTTAATCGGCATCACCACATAAAGATAACTCGTATCCCCTACCGGCTTTAATATCGCCGGCCCTTCTATTCCATTAATGCCGAAGATGACTTCGTCACTTTTTATATTTGTCAGTCCATCAAGTAAGAATTTAAAATTAAAGGAAGTCTCTGTATTTTTGCCTTCCGCTTTGACTAAAATTTCTGATTTGTTCTCTCCAATCTCCGGGGTTTGGGCAAAAAGCTCCATTTTATTCTTATTGACATTGACATTGATTTTGATTTCATTGGTTTTCCCACTGAACAACGAAGTTGTTTTAATTTGGCTGATAAGCTCATCTCTTGAAACAACCACTTGCGTTTCATATTTTTGAGGAATAATTTCTTGATAATTAGGATATTTCCCCTCTATTAGACGAGACACAAGCTGAATTTGAGGCTGATTGCCTTCTGGAAAAGACAGTTCAAATAAAACCTGGCTAGATGATAAATACATTTTTAATTTATCCTCTCTTTCAGAAGTAATATTAATAAGCTCGCGCGCTGTTCTTTGAGGAATAATAAAAGAAGTTTCTTTTTTTATATCCATTCCGTCTTTAAAATAAAGAGTTTTCTCGGCTAGTCTAAAACTATCTGTTGCCACGATCTTTAAAGCGTTTTTTTGTAAATTAAAATAAATTCCGGATATTTCGGGCTTAGTCTGGTTTAAAGAGCTGAATTCCACCACTTGAGATATTCCTTTATAAAAAGGGATACTGTTTATTTCTATAAAATCAGTAGTTTCAGTTTTAGGGATAATAGGAAAATCATCTGGGGACTGCCCTTTAATTTTCACATTATAATTATCGCAGTTTATATTTAAAACTTGATCTTTTTCTTCTAAAGTTATCTTCTTGTTTGGTAAGGAATTAACTAAACTTAAAATAAGCTTTGCCGGAACCGTTATCTTTCCTTCTTTTTCTGTTTTAGTTAAAGTCCAATAATTTATTCCCACTTCTAAATCGGTAGTGGAAAGTTTTAAAAGATTCTTTTTAACAGAAATCAAAACATTATTTAAAATAGGCAATGTTAAGTTTTTTCCTGTAATTCTTTCGACAATGTCTAATCCTCTTTTTAAATTTTCTTTTAATATAATTAAATTCATTGTTGTTACTATATCGTTATATTTTTATATTTTTACTCTTATTTAGCTTAGAATAAAGTGTGGAAAATGTAGTGGATGAATCCCTTATTTTCTCCTTAATAAATTGTGACCTTTTTAATTGTTTTAAAAGCTATAAAATTTATCCTCTATTCTTAAAGTATTTTTCCTCTTCTTTGTCCACAGTTTTTAAACACTCTTTATAAATATAATTGCTCTTTTATTAATTTTATTTCTTCAACCAATATTTCGTTTTCCTCTTTTTCTTTGGCAATTTTCGTACAAGCATGGATAGCGGTTGTATGGTCTTTTCCTCCGAACTTTCTTCCAATAGCAGGAAATGAATTACTTAATTCGTTTCTTAATAAATACATGGCAATTTGTCTGGGCCTGACAATTTCTTTCTTGCGAGAAGCAGCTATTAAATCTTTTTCCTTCAGATCATAAAATTCAGCCACTATTTGGATTATTTTTCTTGGATTAATCACTTTTACCGGCGATAAAATAGCTGTTTTAAGAAGGTTTTTTATAATTAATAGGTCAGCATCTTTGTTATTGATTTTTTGATAAGCGGCCAATCTATTTAGGGCGCCTTCTAGCTCTCTGATGTTCTTTTTAATATTAGTGGCAATATATTCTAAGATTTCGTCAGAGATGTTAACCCTTTTTTCTTGCGATTTAACTTTTAAAATAGCCATCCTAGTTTCAAAGTCCGGGAAATCAACGTCAGCGATCATTCCCCCTTCAAAACGGGAACGCAGTCTGTCTTCTAAAGCGGAAATAGCCTTAGGAGGACGGTCAGCAGAAAGAATGATTTGTTTATTTTCTTCATATAGAGTATTAAAAATGTGAAAAAATTCTTCTTGAGTTTTTTCTTTTCCGGCTAAAAACTGGATATCGTCAATAATTAAGACATCGTATTTGCGATATTGTGTTTTGAAACTTTCAATACTGTGGTCTCTGATAGAATTAACCACTCCGGAAATAAATTTTTCTGAAGGAATATATTTTATTTTTTTTCGTGGAAAGTTTTTTTTCACCTTATCTCCGATAGCTTGTATTAAATGTGTTTTGCCTAGTCCCACTCCCCCATAAATGAAAAGAGGATTATAAACGGCGCCGGGATTTTTGGAAACAGCCCATGCGGCAGCGTGAGGTAATTCGTTAAACGGACCCACTACAAAATTTTCAAAAGTATAACGGGGGTTAAGGTTAGTCTCTCTATTAATTTTAAGCTCTTGGAATTCAAGCTGGTCAGTTTCCGGAAGACTTACTGTCGGCTGTTTTTTAAATTCAGTGTGATTCACCGTATATTGAGCTTCTTTGATTCCCTCATCAAGGTTATGCAGGGTTTTAAGGATAATCTTATTATACTTGTTTTCCAGCCATTCCTTTGAAAAATTATTAGGGACAGAAACAATTACCAATCCTTCTTTTTTATTAAGAATTTTAGTGTTTTTAAACCAGGTAGCAAAACTAGCCTGTGAAATATTAAATTGGATTTGAGCAAGAACTGCTTGCCAAAGTTCTTCGTTATTCATAAATTTAATACTAGAATTTCCTTGTTTAGTATAACATAAGTCTTAAACAAGAGTAAAATAAGCGTAAGTATAATTTTGTGTTGATAAGCTGTGGATAACTTGTGTAGTGTTTCAAAACAAGTGATTGTAATTGTCAAAAAATTGACTAAAATACAAGAAACTGATATATTAGTTAATATGAGTATTACTTATCAACCTAAAAAAAGAAAAAGAAAGCGGACTCACGGGTTTAAGACAAGACAGAATACTAAGAATGGGAGAGAGGTCTTATCTCGCCGCAGAGCAAAAAATAGGCAGAAACTAACTGTCTAGTTATTCTGTTAGTATATGTTACCAAAAGAGAACAGATTAAGGAGTAAAAAAGATTTTGACAGAGTTTTTAGAGAAGGGAGAGGGCTTAAAGAAGATTTTCTTTATTTGAAATTTGCAAAAAATAATTCAAATTTCAGCCGTTTTGGCTTTATTGTCAGCCAGAAAGTTTCTAAGAGGGCAGTTGTCAGAAATAGGCTTAAAAGAGCCTTGAGAGCACTGATAAGAACGAGAATGCCTAGAGTTAAGAAAGGAGTAGATATTGTTCTGATAGCGATTTCTGGATTAGAGAATAAAGATTTTTGGGAGCTGGAGAATATTGTGGATAAAATTTTTGAAAGAACAAAGATTTTAGAAAATATAAATGAAAATATTAGTTCTTAAGATTATAAGTTTTTATCGGAAGTTTATTTCCCCTCTTTTGGGGAAACGTTGCCGTTTTTATCCCAGTTGTTCTCAATATACCTATAGAGCTATTGAAAAATATGGGCTGTCCAAGGGCTTGATGCAAGGAATAAAAAGAATATTGAGGTGCCATCCGTTTAATCCGGGAGGGATAGATTTTCCCTAATTAAAAAGACGAAAATAATAATAAGTTTGACTTAAATTTTTATTGTGTTTGATTTATTAATCTCATTTTTTAATACTGTCCTATATCAGCCGTTATTTAATGCTCTGATTTTGTTATACGAATACCTGCCCGGTCATGATTTTGGTATAGCGGTTATCGCGCTGACTTTGATAATTCGTTTACTGCTTTATCCTTCTTCAGTGCAGGCGATTAAATCCCAGGCGGCGCTGTCCAGGCTCCAGCCTAAAATTAAAGAAATTCAGCAGAAATACAAAGACGAAAAAGAAAAGCAAGCCATGGAGATGATGGAGCTTTATAAGAAGGAAAAGATTAATCCTCTTTCCGGATGCTTGCCCTTGCTAATACAGCTGCCGTTGATTATTGCCCTTTATCAAGTATTTTGGAAAGGTTTTAAAAGTGAAGAAATGCATTTTCTTTATAGTTTTGTCCCCTATTCCGGGACTATCGATACTACTTTTCTGGGGATGCTCAGTCTAAGTGAACCTTCGGCGGTCCTGGCTGTTTTAGCCGGTATAGCCCAGTTCTTTCAAAGCAAAATGATGGTTACCGCGCCTACTTCTAAAAAGAAAGGAAATGATATCGCCCAAACAATGCAAAAGCAAATGACATATTTTCTTCCTTTTTTTACAGTTTTTATTCTTTGGAATATGCCGTCAGCAGTCGGATTGTATTGGCTAGTAACCAGCCTTTTTTCCATAATTCAACAATATTTTATTTTAAAGCCTCAGGCCCAGCCTATCCAGGGAAGCCAGGGTTAAGTTTTCTAACAACTTAGGGGTTAGAACCATTATGATTAATCAAGAAAATTTAGAAAAAATAAGAGAAATCAGCCAGGATTTTTTCCAGAGAGTTGATGGTGAGGCTCAAATCACAGTTGTGATCCTTAATGATGAATCAGTTCAAGTTGATTTAAGAATTGAGAAGCCGCAAATGTTGATTGGAAACAGGGGCGCGATTTTAATTGAAATCCAACACCTTTTAAAAGCAATATTAAAGAGAAAAATAAACGAAGATTTCTATATTGATCTTGATATCAACGATTATAAAAAGAAAAAGAACGAATACATAAAGCAATTAAGTGAATCTTTGGCAGAAGAAGTGGCGCTTACTAAAAAAGAAAAGATATTGCCTTCAATGTCGGCTTACGAAAGAAGAATCGTCCATTTATTATTGGCTGATCGAGAGGATGTGGTTACGGAAAGCATTGGGGTGGAACCGGAAAGAAGGGTGATCATTAGGATACAATCATAATTTCAAAAAACAAAAAGAGGGATTATTCCCCTCTTTTTTCTTGACAGGTGTTTGGAAATGTTACATAATTATAATAATATAGCTCTTTAGCTCTTTACAATAATTTAACAATTAAAAAAGAGAAAGAGATAATGTCTGAGGTGATTGAAATGGAAGGAAAGAAACATAGAATATTCCCACCGATATTTGTTGATAAAGAGAAGAGAATTGGCTTCGGGATTCTTGCTCTATTTTGTCTTGTGATAGTGGGAGCTTACGCTTTTGGAGGCGGTGGCGATGTTATCGCAGATAGCGTAGGTTGTTATGTGTGCGGCACATGGGTCCCCGTGAGAGAAGTAGGAGGAACAGTTAGCATAGAATTTAGTAGTGATGGCAGTTTCAACTACTTTGAAAACATGGAAGATGACTGGGCCAGGTTTTCCGCAGCCGGCACATGGGAACAGACAGGAAACACAATAACAGTTGAATATAGAGGACTGAAAGAAACATGTGTTTTAAAAGGAAGAGTCTTGCACGACGAAGATGGCATAGCATGGAAAAAGCTCCGTTAAAAAAATATTTCTGTCTTAATAGGCAGAAATTTTTTTATTTTAATATTTTACTTTAACCACTATTAGAGAAGAGCCTATGTCGTTCATGGTGTAGGTAAAGTTTTTTAGTTCTCCTTTGCGAAGAACCATACATTTACCCGAATAGTTGCTATCTTTATACAGGAAGGCTATATAGTTGCCGTCTGCGCTGATTTCTGCTGCAGAAATACCACTATCGGTCAAAAGACCGTCCCCTATCGGGTCATCAGGATCAGGAGCCAGCACTCCGTGTTCCTCCCATGTATGAAGCTGTAAATTAGCGTCTCCTTTGGCCACTGCTTTGCCAGCTAAGCTAAAAGTGTCGCCAAATTTAGTATCAGCAAATCCATAGTAGGTAAATGTGGCAAGATTAGGGACTATTGTCCCGCCGATACAGCCAAGCGGTGTCCATATGCCTCCAACACAGTAATTATGTTTTTCACAGTTATGCTCGCGGCATAACTTTATTCTCCCATCGTAATAAGGCTGAATGTTCAAATCAAGAAAAGTCATAGAAGAGGCGCCATAACCTACAGCGTTGTCGGTTAGATCCGGATCATCGTCAAGTATAATGTCGCATTCTCCTTCATAATGAAAATTCTTATGTAGAGCGACACGGAGATAAGAATTTAAGTCGTCTTTGAATTTAATAGATTTTACTTTATCGTTAAGATTTTCAGTATAAAGATTATAGAGATCGGGTTGTTTCGGAAAAAATTTGCACTTGCCGTAATTTGTTTCTTCACAAAGATAAAGACCAGGTTCTCTTTTGTTAACTATTTTTATTGATTTGGGGGCAAAGCCGCAGAGAGCGGTTATGTCATCGTGATGTCTAGGGGGATTTCCGGATGCTGGGTCAATAGGATCAAGGAATTTTCTCTCTATCCCTCCATAGTCTATCTCAGTATAAAAATAAACATCTATATCTTCCACGGAAACAGAATCATTGATTTTGACAGAAAGAGTATTGAAATCACTTAAGTTGTGCATGGATTGATCAAATCCATAGATACGATGGTCCCCCCCTAAATTTATTTCAGGGTAAAGTTCTATTGCTCCTGACATTTCTATCTTATCTAATCTTAAAATTGTTAGTTCCGGGTTAATGGTATTTAAAATCAAGAACGAAGAAAGTAGTATCGCCAAACCTATGACCGCTGAGGTTATTTGATCTCTGGCGTCGCTCATTTTTGCCGGATTACCGCCGGAAGTCATATGTTTGTATCCTCCTAAAATCAAAGCGCTAAAAGCTACTAAGCCGGCAATCATTAAAGCGAAACTGAAAATATACTCTATATAATCCGGCAGAAGGGTTTTGGTCGAAACAGGCACAGGCACTCCGCCAATTATAGGATAATCAACTTCCAAGTCTGTTTCGCTGAAACAAAAACTACTAGGAGCAAGAGTTAAAAAAAAGAATAAAACAAGAATAAAGCCAATGATTTTTTTATGTTTAGTTATTTTCATATATTTTTAATAAATTAGATCGCAGCAGAAATAATTAGGGGCCTTAGCCGGATCGGCCGCTTCTTCGCTGCACCTGGGTTTATCAATTTCTAAAAAGTACTTAATAATAGAACAGTTTAATGTGTCTTTTATAGTGAATATCTCACCTTCAACAACACAGTATCCATCTCCGGCGACAAGTTGCTTATAACATGTTAAAGGTGTAAAACACTGTCTTAATTCTTTTCTAGCCCCATCTAATTTTGCTGAAATTTGCGTAGGCGTAACCGATGTAGTCAGCGTCATAACATTTAAAAGATCACCGGTAATGTTTAAATTATGGATTTGAATATTTGTATAAGAATTATTAATGTTAGTATAATTTGTAAGCGCGTTGCTATAGTAGCCAGTTATTGCGGCAATAGAGGCATCAATGTCTGTCATGGGGCAGGCGTTATCAGTGCCGTCCCAGCGAGCGCAGCTGGCCTTAGAACCGTCAAGGAGAGTAAAAATATCGCAATTGCAAGGATTCTCACAGTTAGGGCATTTATAGTATGGTTCGTCGCAGATCCAATCACAGGTCCATGGGAACACTGGTAAACAATCAAGGTGTCCAGAGAAACAGTCATCTGGGCAATCATTTGTTGTGTCTATATCATTATTGTCACACATTTTACAACCATGGCGCTTTGGTGTCCCATCCGCATTAAAAACATCAGATTCCAAAAGATCAAATTCCCATATTTTAGTACAGTTGCATTTTCCGGGCAAACAAGCTCCTGAGCAATCCTCGCAATTATTCGGGCTTCCGTCTGTAAAACCGAGTATTTTATTAGCTTCTTTTCTCGCTGAATTAGTCGTTTTCGCGATATTCTCTATTAAGAGTATAGCATTATCAACTGCGGAAAACCCTTCGTCTTTAGCTAAAACGGCATTATCATAAAGATCTTTGTATTTTATAAGCAGGTCATCGCCGTATTCTTTCGTTTCGTCAACCGCTTCTCCTATGCGAATTTCTGTGTGGCAATCCCATTGTTCCGTTTTTTCTTGTCCCTGGACAATCTCTTTTTCATTAAATGACAAGAAACAGGAGAGTAAAAGAGAAACCGTCAAAACTAAGAAAGTTTTTATGCCTATTCTGTAGATTTTTTTATTTAATAAATAATATTTCATAGACTATTATTCCACATAATAAAAAGTTGCCGGATCGCCTCCCGGTTCAATTTCTCCATCTCTATATTCCTTTAATTCTATGTTTGTTTTTTCAGTTTCTAAAAAAGAATAATAACTCATTATAGAATTATAGGGATTTAATTTTATTATCATTTCAATTTCTTCCAGGCTGACCAAATCTTTTGTCAGGTTTTCTATTATTTCTTCCGGACTGCCGTAGTCTTGTTCAATTTCTTTTAATCCTGTGCGGTCAGCTTTTGAAATCAGATCTTTGGCTTCCGTATCAAGTATAAACAAGGCGTTAATTTCTACTGAATTAGTGGTTTCAAATGCTTCAACAGTATTAGTATCGCTCTTGCTTAAAAAAGCGTCAATCACGCCGGCAAATAATTCAACCCTTTTTAATTCTTCTTCCACCACCGGTTTTTTGGCAGAGATATTGGCAATAATTTCAGGAATGCCATCTATAATATTAAAAGGATCTCTTAGCTCATCCATTCTGGCTCTATCCGGGCAGGTGTCAGTAATAGGGCCGGTATTGCAGGCGCTGCAAGCAGTCATAGCGTGGCAGCCGTCATTGGTACAGTTATCGCACTTGTTGCCTCCAAATACCCAAAATATAGTGCAATCAGAACTGCAGTTGCTGCATTTACAATCAGCGGCAAGAGTTGCCAGTTCTATGGACTGGGCTTTTAAGAAGAGGCCAAGATTTTTTAATTTCAAAGACTCATCGTGCAAGACTTCCATTAATTTTTCTAATTTTTTGTTCGCTCTTTCAAGAGCGTCTCCGGTTTTTTCTAGTCTTTGCAGCCTGGCAGGGTTTAAAATTCCTTCGTAAGCTGAATAGGAGATGCTTAAAACAGAATTTTTATTATTAATTAGCGTCCCTAAAGGAAATTCATAAACAGTAATCTTTGGTTCTATATTATAATCCTCGGGGAGAGGCAAAGCTTCAGGATCGTGTGTTAACGGGGCAAAGGAGAAAAATACCAAGTTAGGATTAATAGTAGATAAGAGGATATAAGAAGAAAGTAAAATTAGCAGTCCAACAATGCCGCAAATGATTCGGTCCCTTGCGTCTCTATGAGAGGCTGGGTTTCCCCGGGAAGCTGTATATTGTGCTCCGGCTCTAACTATTACTCCTAAAGCAATAAGCCCGCAAGCAATGATGGCAAAATTAAAAATATATTTAATGTAGCTATGCAAGAAGGTTCTGGTTGATGTCGGGCTTTCCCCGCTGATTACAGGATAATCAACTTCTAAATCTGTTTGGGAAAAAACAAAACCGCCTATAGACATCAGCAAGAGAGAAAGAACAAGAGCTATAATAAATGTTTTGGAATGTTTAATCATTTTTTAACTCGCTTACTACAGTTAAGCTCCAGAAAGGAAAAACTTGGATAATAGGGACTAAGGTGCCGACAAAAGACCTAAATAATTTTAGAGCTATCTTACCGCCACTTCTCGCCGCTGTTTTTACTGCCGTTTTTGTAACTACTCTTTTTGTCGTTGTTTTTTTTATTCTTGTCGCTGCTGCTCTTTCCGCCTCCTGTGCCATATCTTTTTCCGTGGCCTTGGCCACTCCTTTTTCTGATTCTTTGGCGTCAGCCTTAGTGGCAGCTCTGTCTTTTTTAGTTAAATTTGTATCCGGTAGGGTTATCTCCGGTTCTTCTATCGTATCTATTTCTTCTTCCTCCTCTTCCGTTGATGCTTTTTTACCGCTTGCGCGAGAATACATCCATGAGCCGACTATTATTAAACAGAAAAAGTCTAAGATTAAACAAGAGATAATAGCTGCCAGTGCGCCTATTATCGTAGGAAGCAAGAGTGTTGTGACAATGCTTACTAAGTCGCAAGCTCCGCCCACTATTAACATTGCTACTCCTTCCGGTCTGGTAAAACTAGACATATTTATTCTGCTTGTTTAGCTCTTTTTATTTTCAGAATTTCTTCGGGAGAGGTGGTGATTATTTGGTCCTCGGCATAAGAGGCGACAACTTTAACTAAAACATGCTTTTGTCCGGCGAAAAATAATCCCTCCCCTATCGCTGCCTCTAAGAGCATGTATTTTTCTTCGTCAGTCAAATTAAAAGTCTTTTGGACGATGTCTATGCTTGCCGGGCTTTGTTTCATCAGAAATTGCAAAGAGGAATTAGTGATAATGGGACGGCCATAGCTTGATTTCATAAAGTCAGCCACATCCTGGGTAATAGTGGTAAGTCCCAACCAGTATTTCCGTCCCCTTTTCGCAATGCCGAAAAGGAAAGAAGCTCCATCTTCCGTTTTCATCAGCCACCATGCTTCGTCGATAACCAGAATTCTTTTCTTTAGCTCTGAGCGAACCTTGTTCCAGATGTATCTCATGATGATAAACATTGCCATGGGCCTGAGTTCGTCTTCCATGTCCCTTATGCCAAAAGCAACCAAAGAAGAATCCATAGAGATGTTGGTGGGCTGGTTAAAGAAATTTGAAAAAGTTCCTTCAGTGAATTTAGCCATCCGTTTTAATAAAGAGTCAGTCCCATCCATTCCTTCCAGCACTGACTGCAAGTCTTCCATTAAAGGGATATTATCCGGCCAGGCGTCTGGATCGCTATCTATAGTAATATCATGGGAGGCATAAGTTTCAGTCAAAGCCTGGTCCATAATACTGTCTTCAGCCGCTGACAGACCGCCAAGCATAATTCTTAATAACCCCACTAAGTTGATAATATTGGAGCGGAGGATATCTTCCGGCTTTTCTCCTTCCCTGGGGCAAGGCAGGTCAAAAGGATTGATATGATTATCTGATGATAAAGAAATATTAAAGAAAGATCCTCCTACTGCGTCAGCCAAAAACTGATATTCGTTTTCCGGGTCAAGAATAATGCAATCCACTCCCAACATTAAAGAGCGCAACAGTTCCAGCTTTACCATGTATGATTTACCGGAACCGGATTTGGCAAAGATTACACAGTTGGCATTTTCTAAACTAAATCTGTCAAACAAAATTAAAGAATTGTTATGTTGGTTTACCCCGTAAAGGATTCCTTCATTCGAGCTTAAATCAAAGGAAATAAAAGGGAAAACGCTGGATAAAGGGCCGGTGTTCATCGGTGTATAGACCTGAAGTTCATCCAAACCATAAGGCGCAGAAGAAGTAAATCCCTGTTTTTGCTGGTAAAGAGCGGGTTTGATATAGATTAAGCGTGATTCCAGAATTGAACGAAGCTCGGTTTCAGTGCTTATTAATTCTTTTTCGGTATCAGCATAGATAGTCAGATATATGCCTAGATTGAACATTCTTTCCTGAGCGGTTTGTAACTGATCTCTTAAAGTTTCTAAGTCTTGATGCGCAGTTTCCAAAACCGGATCGCGAACCAATCCTTTCTCTTCTTTCTCCATAATCTCGGCTTGAACTTCGGTTACTCTTTTTCTTAAATCCTTTAAGGTTCTTTCGGTTTCGATAGGATAAACAAAAAAGGAAATATCCATTGGCGTATCCAGATTGATTATTGGAGAAAACCAGCCTGTTGTCAGATATCTGGGATAAGAAAAAATGAAAAAGCTTTTAGTGAGCCTTTCCCCTACTTTTGAATAGCTTTGAGCAATTTCAATAAAAGAAGGAGCGATAATATCAACAGCTTTAAGAGTGTCTATCTCAAAAATTCTTTCAGGGACTCCTTCCTTCTTTTTTTTAAAAAATGGGAACATATTTAAAATAAATTATTATGTTGTTAGTTCTGGCGGGATTTCAGGGTAATAACCAATTTCCGCTTGCTTGGGGTGGTGCAGAGCCCAAAACAGTTCAATTAATTCGCCGGTAGTTAAAGGAACGGCTTTCAGCCCGCATCTTCTTAATCCTAAAACAACGAACTCCATTCTTTGCCAAAGCTGAGTTTTGCATCTTTGGAATATCTCTTCGGTCAAATTGGGCGCTTTCTGCTTTTTTTTGGATTTTATGGAACTAGTAGCTAGGACAGAAGTGCTGAAAGGAACCACTAAAAAGAAAGTCTTTGACATAATGGTGCCTGTTTTCACTAATCCTTGAATAAACTCTATATAACCGGTAGTTTGCATTTTAAGAAGTTCGTTTTGCTGCTTTGCTTCTATCTCTTTTAATTTTTCAATATAGCCGGTAATGTTAAGTTTTCTTGATTGAACCAGGATTTGGCAGCCGAAATCCATAGAATTAAGAAAATTCTGGAATTGATAAATGGTGGCAGTTTGTTCTTCTTCTGACTTCAAAGCGAAATTTAAAGAAGAAACCATTAAAACTCCCCTAAAGGATTTGTTTTTTAAAATGATAACTCCTTCCCTTATTTGTTTTATTTTTAAAAAGTCTTGAGTTGCTGATTTAGCCATGTTGTGTTCTGTTAACTTCAATTTGAGTGAATAATTTTTTTAATTTGCTTCTGCCGGCAATTTCCGGAAGAATGTATTGTTTTTTCTTTATATCTTCTTCGCTCTTTTTAGGCATTTTTTTGATTACAAATTTAGGCGGCATAACTTTTCTTTTCCAAAGAAATATTTTAGAAGAAAGAGCAAAAATTAAAAAGTTTCTGAAAACTATCTCTAAGCTTTGTCCGTTGATTTTTAAAAAAGTGAGGGAACCCACTGCGCCGACAAGAGTGACGGAAGCCATTAAGAAAAAGAAAGGAGGCAGAGAAACTTTAAAAAAATAGCAAGCAGCTGCCGTCAGAACAATAATGATAAACTGGCGGAAAGTAAGCGGACCTACTATTTTTGGTTTTCGGTCAATAAATTGTGGAACCTGAAATCGCATATGAATTTAAGCTTATTCAATTGATTCTCTATAAGTATCTTTTATTGGAGGAGAAGAAGGCGTTTCTGTTTTGTATAAAGAGGCCAAACTTTTTTCCACGGGACTGAAAACAGTTTGTTTAATTTTCAAAGCAATTTTTTCAGCGGTTTCCGCTTCTATCCCTGTTTTCTCTATAGTTTCCTGAAATTTATCCGGAGGCAAAAGACCTGTTAAGACGTCTTCAATGACTTGAGCGATTTTGGAAATTCTATCGGTTTTAATTCCATTATCAGTGCAAATGTTATAGACAGCATCAGCTGTTTTTTCTGAGAAAATCACTTCTTTTAGTTCTTTAGAGAGGTCTTTGTGATCTTTTTCTTTTGTCAGAGAATCAGGTGTTTCCATAATAAATTTATAAATTCTTCTTACACTTATTATTTTACTATATATTTAATCAACAGGCAATGTTAGCAAATTTGATTTTTTAAAGAAGTTGACAGATTTAGAGAATTGTGTTATTGATATAATCAAACCAAAATGCACATTAAAATATAAATAAATACAGGTGATAAGAATGATAGGATTTCTAATAGGATTAGTAACAACTATAGCAACGGCGGTAGCAATATTGGTATTAGCGGCAGTGGCAGGCTTTCTTATAGTCTATTTCTATTTGGCTCCGAGAAACTATTTTTTTACTTTTGTAAAAGAAGGTTCAGCTAAAGCCATTATGAGAGCCGGTAAATTTGAAAAGATTCTTATCCAATGGGAAGGTCGTGGGTTAACTGAAAACGGCGATGTAAGTTGGTTCGAAGAAGACAAGAGTTTTCTCAGGCGCTTGTTCGGTGGCCTTTGGTATTATGGATTTTGGCCGCTGCACGATGTCTATATCTATAAATTTGACTGGACTGGGATAAAAGAAAATGGAGAACCAAATCCTCACCAGGGGAAAACGCTTGATTACATCTTAGTAAAAGAAGATGTTTATCGGGTAGAGATTAAAGATGCTGAGGACAAAGATTTGCTTCATTTATTAGTGGAAGTAGTTATGCCTATAAGAATTGTTAACCCGCGGAAGGCGCTATTTGATGTGGAGAATTGGTTGGAGGCAGTGATTGCGCTAGTGGCGCCTGCAGTACGAGATGCAATTACCCAAGACACTTATAAAAACCACATTAGAAACCCAGAGTCATTAGGGGAAAAAATATTTAGTCTTTTAAAAAAGCAGATAAAAAGATTTGAAAAAGACTATGGTGTAAAAATTCTTGATATAGGTATAAAGAATATAGATCCTCCTGAAGAATATCGGGAGGCGAGCATTAAAGAATATCTTGCCGAACAAGAGAAAAAAAGAATTAAAATACTGGCAGAAGCGCAAAAACAAAAGTTGATAACTGAAGCCGAAGGAGAAAGACGAAGAATAGAAAAGGTATACGGGCAGACTGACAAAATGGGTTATATCGGTCAATTAAAAGCGATATTAGAATCAATGGAAAAAACAGGAATGGCTGGTGTCTACGCTGTGCCAGGGCTTAAGGAATTTATAGGAGAAGCCGTTGGTAAACCCACAGAAAAGATAACTCCTGAGGATATTGCAATTTTTAGAAAAGTGGCTGAAGAAGAAATTGCAAAATCAAAAAAACCTAAGTCTGCAAAAAAGAAAAAACCTGCCAAAAAACGCAAGGAGGTTACTAGAAAAAAGAAAAATTGAGAGAAAAAAAGAGGCTGAAATTCAGCCTCTTTTTCATGAGTCAAACCCGGCTCCTCCTTGTCCTCTAGGAGGTTTTCCCTTTTTTTTAGAAGGCTTTATCTCTCTTGGTCCGGTCACTCCTCGTGGTTCTTCAGGTGGCTGTAGCTTTTTCTTTATCCAGCCCGTTAGTTTTTTTCGTTTCTTTGTTTTCTTTATATCTTCTTCGCTTTCTTTTTCCATTACATCCATTTGGCCTAATGTCTCTTTCCATCCTTCGTTCGTTAGATCCCTATCTTCTGTAACTTTTTCAAATTTTCCAAGTATTTTCTCCTGCCACTCTTTTTGTTCCTGTTCGCTTTTTTGAGGAACATCAATGTTTTTTATTTCTTTCAAAGTTTCCAAGAAGTTTTCTTTGCCTTGAGGATTATTGCGGCTCATAGATTTGTAAAATCCTTTGCCTAGATACTGCATGAACGCCGTGACAAAAGCCTTATCCTTAAAGACATCAGCGCCCATGTCTTTTATGTCTTCAACTCTTACTTTGTCTCTTGCCACTGCCTCTACTGCTTCGTCTTCTGTCATTTTTCTCTTTGTCATTTTACCAGTCTTAGTATCTCTCTTTTCTATATATTCATAAGCTCCTATGTTTCCAGCCGCCAATCTTGCCAATCGAGGATTATTTCTTAAAATAGGAGTTAATTCACCTCCTTTATTAGCATCTACTAATTTTGGAGTTATTAATTGCTTGAATCTTTTATCTTTTATAACCTGATCATCTGTACTGAGCTTATATTGTTTTTTAGCTGCATCAAACAAGTCCTGCACATCGCCGTTTTTGGCAAGTTGTTTAAGGGCGGCAGTGCCGCGTATTTCTGACAAATCTTCGGTCATCAGTCCATGAGCCAAAGAGCCGGAATTTCTGTAAGAAAGCTCTTTTTGGGCGGTTTCAATCGACCCTTTGTGCTCGGCATATTTTCTAAGCCCTTCCGGGACAGCCCACCTGGCTATATTATGTTTTTCCCATTGTCTTGTTACGCTACCTGCTATTTCTCGAGTTTTTAACTTTCTTTCAATTGGAGCGGCAATTCTCTCTCTGACCACTCTTGTGCCTCCTTTTCTCATCCATCCTAAGGCTTTATTTCCATATTTTTTGCCGCCGCTTATAACCCCTCCGGCGCCCATTGGCGTGGTTTTAATTGCAGTAAGAAAACCGATGAATAACAATACCATACAAACAATATAAGGCATTATTGTGTCTAGATAACCACTGCTGCCGGCTAAGATTTTGCCGATGGAAATAACATTAGTGTCCACCATATATCCTTTTAGCTGGTTGGACAAGAACAGAAAAAAAGCTAAAGTTATACCGATAATATTCCATTGTAAAAATTGGTTCCACCATTCTTCCCAATGTAATATTCCCGGGAATAGTTTTTTTGTTAAACCGCTTTCTTTAAAAATATAGGTAAAGAATGCTATAGGCGACAGAATAACCAGAATCCATAACATAACATATCGAGTGATGAATAAAGCAACAAAGAGGAAATAAATAAAAGCAGTCATCAAACTTATGAAAATATGAATGATGGTTTTAAACATAAAACTAAAAGAAAGAATTTCAGATATAGCGCTGAAGCCCATTAAGCTTGATGTTATTTCTTTATATTGTTTGGTAAATTCATCTAAAACAGATCCCCAACCGGTGACTCCGTCTAGAAAATAGTTCATTGCAATATTGGAAGCGTCAATAATAACTCCACATATCACCGGAGTGAAATTAATTAACAACAGGATAATAAATAAACGAGGCAAAGTTTTCTGCCACTGGTATTCTTGGATTCTCAAAGCGGTTCCCAGCCCAATAAAAGCTAAAATAATAATAAAGCCCATATTGACCAAGTTTCTAACAATGTTCCATCCTTGAATCACAAATTCGTTGGAAGTGAAAGAAACATTAATAAAATAGGGACTGGTCACTATCGTTAAAAGCCCCGCCGCCGCCGCCAAAAGAACATTGGCAAGAAGTAAAAGGAATTGCAAAACTACATCTTTGAGAAGAAGAAAGGATATGCTAATACCAAAAAGTGCGTGAGCGGAAAAAATCGGCAATGTTATTCCTAAAACTGAAAACAATAAAACAGCCATCCAACGCTGTTTTTTATTTTTTTGAAAATATGAAACTTTATCTATAAATTTTCTGAGAAATTGTTTCATAGAAGCAAGAGGTTTGTAATCATCTATATTATTATAACACAACTTTTTTTATAATAACACATTTTTAAAATTTACTAAATTTTTCCAGTCGTCGAGGCTTAAAGTTTCCGCTCTTTGGTTCGGCTTAATATTATTTTCCGATAGCCATGATGCGGTTTTTTCTTTTGGCAGATTTAATCCCCCGCTTAGATTGTTGACCAGTTGTTTTCTGGGGTGGGAAAATCCAGCCTTAACAATTTTAAAGAATTCTTTGGGGAGTTTGGGCGTGAAGCAAGGAATTATTTCAATGATGGCGGAGTTTACTTTAGGCATCGGATAGAATGACCCACGGGAGACATAACTCATAATTTTGGGCTGGCTATAGAACTGTACGGAAACAGCCAATAAATTCATTCGCGGAGGTCTAGAGCAAATTCTTTGCGCCACTTCTTTTTGCATCATCAAAACCATTGATTCGGGCCGATTTTCCGCTTCTAAAAACTTTCTTATAACAGGAGAGGTAAGGTAAAAAGGCAGATTGGCAACCACTTTATAGTTGGAAACCAAAGATTGTAGATTTAATTCAAGGATGTCCTCCCTTACAACTTTAACATTTTTTGTTTCTTCCAGGGTTTCTTTTAAAATTTCTATCATCTCTCTGCTTTTTTCTACGGCAATAACCTGTCTTGCTTTTTTTGCCAGCTCCTGGGTGATAACTCCAATTCCCGGTCCGACCTCTAAAACAATGTCTTTTTGCGTTGTTTTTGCTGTTATTTTTTCCACCACTCCTCTGTTAACTAAAAAATTCTGCCCGAAATATTTTATGGGAGCAGTTTCATATTTTTTAAGCAGTCCAACAATGTCTTTTTTTGAACATAAGTCCATTGCCTTACTTTACCATAAATTTGCCTGGTTGTGGAAAAGACGCTTGACTTTTATCTTAGGAACGATAGACTTAGAACAAGTTAATTTATATGAGTACTATCTTAAAACTAAGTACAAATTCATTGAGGAGAGTTGCGAAATCTCCTTTTTTTTGTTTAGGAATACTTTTTATTGTTTTATTCGGATTAACCTATAATAATTCTTCTATTGATAAAGAAGAATTTCCTTTGACTCAGGTAGGCAATCAATGTAGTCTGTTTGCCGCTTCTATGGACAATTTAGAGCTTGAATCGCCTGATTTATCTCTTATCCAAAATAGCAGTGTTGTAGGCAATTCTCCGCCTTTAATAATTAGTTCTAAAGTACTGGGAAGTTTAGTCGGCTCTGAGATTATAGTTGAAGAAAAAAGAAAAGAAATTACCGGGTATATAATACAGCCGGGAGACAGTTTGTGGTCTATTGCTGACCATTTTGGCATTTCTTTAGACACTATTAGATGGGCCAACGATTTGAATAAAAGTTCCGTGCTTAAAGTCGGCAATAAGCTGATTATCCCTCCGGTTTCAGGAGCGCTTCATCTCGTGGAATCGGGTGATACTTTGAGCGGTATAGCTAACGATTATAAGGGTAAGGTTGAAGAAATAATCGCTTATAGCGATATTGATGAAGACGGAAAGATTTTTGTCGGAGATATTCTGGTTATTCCGGGAGGAAAAATGCCCGTAGCTGCCCAATCTTCTTACACTCAAGTTCCTTTGGCCGATTCTTATCTCAGCTTCCCTACTCAGGGCACGATAAGCCAAGGTCTACACTGGTATAATGCGATAGATATCGCCAATAAATGTGGAACACCGATTTATGCCGCTGCCAAGGGCACTGTGCAAAAGACAGGTTATATAAAAATAGGCGGCAATAGAGTTAGAATCATTCATTCTAACGGCATAGTCACTTATTATGGCCATCTCTCCAGGATATCAGTTTCTCCAGGACAAGTTGTCTCTCAGGGACAATTAATCGGCTATATGGGCAACACAGGTTATACTATTGGTGCTACTGGCTGCCATTTACATTTTGACATTTTAAACAAAGGGGTTATTAATCCTTTGTTGAAATATCCAGTAGGTACTTATATAAGCTGGAAGTAGCGAACGATTACTCTTTTAACTAAAACCACGACCATAAAGCCGTGGAGTTTTTTTAATTATTTGCACATAGTGCAGCTTCTTGCTTCCGGGCAGGCTTGAAGCCGCTCGATCAGCATTTCTTTTCCGCACTTTTCGCACTTGCCATAAGTTCCTTGTTTAAGTTTTTTTAGGGCTAAATTGACATTTTTAAGCTTAGTTTCAAAGCTATATTCAATTGAAAGTAAATTCTCGTATTTCTCAACCTCGTCACCAGCTTCTTCTATGTTTGTTTCTTTGTTGAAGCGCGGGTATTCTGTGTTCCAATTACCTTCTAGTTTTTCATCTTTTTTAGCGAATTTTTGCAATTCCTTTTCTAGGATATCTTTTTCTTTTTCTAATTTTAATTGCATTTCCTGAAGCAGTTTTTTATCCATGAGTTGTTTTGTCAAATTCCAATCTTAATTTCCCAAAAAAGGGAGGCTTGGTAATAGTCCTTTTTTATACAAAAAGTTAAAAATGAAAATAATTACCAAAATTACTAGAATTAAAATAAGAAGTCTTATTAATATTTTTTCAATTAAGGCTGGTTTAGCCGGAAGAGGCCGATAAATTATTTCTTTTTCTCGTTCATAATTTTCCGGAAGAGGCTTACTTCCTTCAGGAGCGGATGGCTTCATTTTGTCAAAAGCTCCCCCCTTTTCTCTTTTTTGTATTCTTTCTAAAAATTTACTTCGTTCTAGCCCTTCTCTTTTTTGAATTTTTTCCAATTTTTCTCTCATTCTTCTCATTCTGTTTATTTCTTCCAAATCTTCTTTCTTTTTTTGTTTTTCTTTTTGTCTTCCCATTTTTTCTTCCTGGATTTTTTCTTCCGCGGCTTTCCTTTCTTTTCTAGCTATTTCTTCTTTTTCTTGTTTTTCTCTTTCCCTTTGTTCTTTCTCCTTTTTAATAAAACTGGCTACTCTTGCTTTTTCTGCCGCTTTATCTTCTTCGGTTTCTAGGTTTCCCTGCTTGGGTATTTCCCTGCTCTTTAATACTTCCCTTTTTCCCTCCTCTTTCTCGGCGGAAAGAGGCTCGTCTTCTTCGACGCCGCCAGTTATTTTTAATAATGAATCATTAATTTTATCAAGTCGTTTTTCTAATTGCTTTTTTCTAGATAGCAATTCTTTGCATTGCAGATTTATTTCTTTTTTCTGGCTCTCTATCTTATTTTCTTTATTTTCATATTCCCATTTTTGTTTTTCCGTTTCTTTTCTTTCCTTTTCTGTTTGTTGTCTTTCTTTTTCTATTTTTCTTTTTTCGGACAGGATAAGTATTTCTTTTTCCTGTTTTTCAATTTCATCTATTTGTGTTTCAATCTCTATTTCTTTTCTTAAAATTTCGTTTAAAATATTGTCTATTTCTGTTTTATCTGCCGAGAGTTTTTCTAGCTTTGTTATAAAAGGACTTTTTTCGAGCGCGATTTTTTGCAACTTTGCTTCTATTTCAGCTTTTTTCCGTTTTAGTTTTATTTCTTCTCTTTGATTTACAATTTCTTCTTTTGTTTCTTCAAGTTTTCTTTTCTCTTTTAGTTTTTCTTGATGCTCAAATCCAACTTTTTTTGCTTGATGTTTAATATTTTCCAGCTCATCTTCAATCTTCCATCTTTCGTTTTCTGTCTTTTCTCTTTCATCTTCAATCTTCCATCTTTCGTTTTCTATTTTTTGTTTTTCTATAGAAGATTCAGCAATTTTCTCTTTTTCCTCGACTTCCTGCTTCCTTTTCTCAATTTCTGTTTCTTTAACCAAAACAGTTTCCAAATTTTGTTGGTATTGATTTATCTGATTTGAAAATTGGCTTACCCTTGTAGCCAAGGTCTTTACTTGCTTAGCTAAAGGAATAATTTTTGTTTCAAGTTCAAGTATTTCTTTTCCTAGTCTTTTTTCTTTTTCTTCAGCTGTTTCTTCTTTAACTTCCTTTTCAGCCATTTCTACTTCTTCTCTTTCTTCCTGCCTAGCTCTTTCTTTTTCTTCATTTCTTTTTCTTTCTTCCGCGGTTTCCCTTTCTTTTTTAGCAGTTTCTTCTCTTTCTATAACGGCTTCTTCTTCTCTTTTTTTCTGTCTATCTCTTTCTTTTTCTTCATTTCTTTTTCTTTCTTCCATAGCTAACTTTTCCTTTTCTCTTTTCTCTTGTTTTTCTCTTTCTGCCACGACTTTTTCTTCCTGTATTTTTTCTTCAGTTTCTGTTTTTTTCTGTTTTTCCTCCCAGCGTTTCCCTAACTCCTCAGTTTCTTTTTGCTCATCTATTTCTTTAATTTCGCTTTTTGGTGTTTCAACAAACTTTTTTTGTTTTTCCTTTAATTCAGCTTCCAGCTTTTTCTCTAATTCTAATTCTTTCTGTCCTTTGGTTATTTTTTTTTCT
>JAGLPU010000006.1 GCA_023137175.1 Candidatus Parcubacteria bacterium
AAGCTGCCAGACAAAATAAGATCACTAAAGAAATGAGGATCGTTGCCAAGAAAGAGGGAATAAAGCCTGATCTGTTGAGAAAAAAAATAGCTCAGGGATTGATTGTTATTCCGGCTAATGCCAATCATAAAAATCTAGATCCCATCGGAATAGGTTTTGATCTAAAAGTAAAAATAAATGCCAATATCGGCACTTCGCCGACAAAATCAGATATCCAAACAGAATTAAATAAATTGAAAATAGCGATCGATGCGGGCGCTGATGCAATGATGGATCTGAGCACCAGCAAGGATATAGATAAAATCAGAAAAAGAATAATTAATAAATGCACTGTTCCCTTGGGAACAGTTCCTCTTTATCAGACCGTCGTAGAAGCCGGAGACATAGATAGAATCAATATAGATCTTTATCTTGATGTTTTGGAAAAACAGGCCAAAGACGGAGTTGATTTTTTTACCATCCATGCCGGAGTTACTCAAAAAGCATTGCCTTTAGTTAAAAAGAGAGTGATGAAATGTATTAGCCGGGGAGGCTCTTTTTTAATGGCTTGGATGAGAGATAATCAACGAGAAAACTTCCTTTACGAGCATTTTGATAAAATTTTAGACATTGCCCAAAAGCACGATATTACCATAAGTCTCGGAGACGGATTAAGGCCCGGCTGCATTGCTGACGCCACTGATAAGGCTCAGATTCAAGAATTGAAAATATTAGGCCAGCTGGCCAAGAAAGCGCAGAAAAGAGGAGTGCAAGCAATAATAGAAGGACCGGGGCATGTTCCTTTAAACGAAGTAGAAAAAAATGTTGCCTTAGAAAAAAAATACTGTCACAATGCTCCTTTTTATGTTTTAGGACCTTTACCCACGGATATAGCTACCGGATACGACCATATCGCCGGAGCTATCGGAGGAGCTTTGGCTGCTTGGAAAGGAGTAAGTTTTCTCTGCTATCTTACTCCTAAAGAGCATATCGGATTACCAGACCTTGATGATGTCAGAGAAGGAGTTGTGGTAACAAAGATCGCCGCTCATATCGCCGACCTGGCCAAAGGAAATAAAGAAGCTGTTGCCAGGAACTATAAAATGGCGCAAGCCAGAGAAAAGATAGACTGGAAAGGAATGGCGAAATTCACAGTTGACAAAGAAAAATTTCTTAATTTAAGAAAACAGGAAGTAAAAAAGAACGCTAAACTGGGGAAAGCGAAGTATTGTTCAATGTGCGGACCATTCTGCGTTTTCAAAACTTTTAAATAAATAATAATATGAAAGATATAATTCTAGTTGACGAAAACGATAACGAAATCGGCAAGGGAGAGAAAATGGCAGTCCATCTTGAGGGCAAACTGCATCGCGCTTTCTCTATTTTTGTTTTCAATTCTCAAGGAGAGATGATGCTGCAGCAAAGGGCAAGCACAAAATACCATTCTCCCGGACTTTGGACCAACGCTTGCTGTTCTCACCCCCGCCCAGGTGAAGCTTTAGAGGAAGCCGCTAAAAGAAGACTAAAAGAAGAAATGGGCTTTGAATGCGAACTGCAAAAGATCTTCAGCTTTATTTACAAGGCTAAAGTGGAAGAATTAACGGAACACGAATTTGACCATGTCTTTATCGGAAAATTTGATCAAGAACCGATACTGAATAAAGAAGAAGCTGACAACTGGAAATGGATAGACCCGAAAAAATTAGTTGAAGACGTAATAAAAAATCCCAAAGAATATACTTGCTGGTTTAAAATAATATTAACTAAAATATATGACAAATAACAATCATTCTTGCCCGGCAATTTTGTTCGTTTGCCTTGACTGGAGACTGCATCCGGAAATAGAAAATTACTTTAAAGAAGAATATGATAATTACGACCTTTGTGTCAGCGCCGGCTCTCTTAAGGATTTGATAGCTGAGAATACTAAAGATTATTTCCTAAGCCAAATTGAATGTTCCCGCAAGCTGCACAATTCTCAAACTGTAATTCTCACCATGCACCAAGACTGTGGCGCTTATGGTGGAACGGCTAATTTTGAAGATGCTGAAGACGAATTCAGGCATTACCAGAAAGTAATGGACGAAGCCGAAAAAATTGTTTTACAAAAATTTCCAAAAGCAAATGTGGTAAAATATTTCATCGGATTAGAATTTAAAGAAAATAAATGGGTTTCCGACCCTAAAAAAATAAATGACTAAAAAATTCATTATTGCTTTGGGCGGTTCAATAATCTGCCCTAAAGACATTAACACAAACTTTCTGCGTAAATTTTCTTTATTTATAAAAAAAGAGGTTAAAAAAGGAAATAAGTTTATCATTGTTATTGGCGGGGGAAACATTTCCCGCATTTATCAGGAAGCTGCTTCAAAAATCACCAAACTTTCCGATGAAAACAAAGATTGGCTTGGTATTCATGCTACCAGGCTTAACGCCCGCCTACTTAAAATAATATTTAAACAGGAAGCAAATCCCATGATTTTTGACCAGCAGTTTAAAATCAAAAGCTTTGGCAAATTTTCCATAATCATCGGTTCCGGGTGGAAACCGGGCTGGTCAACTGATTTCGTCACTACTCAAATTGCTGTTGACTATGGAATCAACGAAGTGATTATTCTAGGTAAACCAGACCATGTTTATACTGCCGATCCCCGCAAAGACAAAACCGCTCAACCAATAGAAGAAATAAGTTGGTCTGACTACCAAAAACTTATTCCTAAAAAGTGGATTCCCGGCATGCACGCTCCGGTAGATCCGGTCGCGGCTGCTTTGGCAAAAAAGAAAAAATTGAAAGTAATTGTAGCTAATGCCACGGATTTAAATAATTTAGAAAAAATTCTTAAACAAGAAAAATTTATAGGAACCACATTATATTAATATGCACACTCTAAGGACAAAATTCAAAAATGAAATTATCGCTGAGTTTTTGATTCCAAAACGAAAATCAGCCAAAGTGATTATTTTTTGTGACGGATTGCCCAGTGTTCCGTCCAAAAAACCATTGCTGGAATTCTTTGCCAAAAAAGGATATTGGGTTTTTCATCCCCGCTATCGGGGAACATGGGAAAGCGAAGGCAAGTTTTTACAAAAGTCTCCGGAAAAAGACATTCTAGACGTGATTGACCAGTTGCCTAAAGGATTTAAAGACTTGTATGACGGAACAATTCACAAAATAAATCCTAAAACCATTTATATCTTTGGTGGTAGTGCCGGCGGGCCGGCTGCTATTCTTGCCTCTCGGAATCCGACTGTTACTAAAGCAGTGGTTTTCGCGCCAGTAGTGGATTGGAACACACCCACTGAAACTGTAACTATTGACAGTTTGGCAAAATTCACTAAAATTGGATTTGGTAATGGTTACAGGCTTGCCAAAAACGGCTGGGACAAATTAAAGACCGGAAAGTTCTATAATCCAATAAATCATATTAAAGAAATAAATGGCAGAAAAATATTCATTATTCATGCCAAAGACGATACAACTGTTTTGTGGAAGCCAGTAGAAAAATTCGCTAAAGAGATAGGTTGCAAGCTGCTCCTAACGAAAAAAGGAGAACATTTCTCGTCATCAAATTTCATTGAACCCTATTTCTATAAACAAATCAAAAAATTTCTAAAAACTGCTTGATAATCTTTCAAACTATAATATTAAACTTATTCTAAGATGCACTGGTTTACCGTAATAATTATCTATATGCTTCTTTTCGCTTTTACCACTTTTATTGCTCATAAAAAGGGTGGTGTTTGGGCGAAAAATGAAGGAGAGGGAATCGGCGGCCTTCTTATGAAGAGTTTTATCTTATGGATATATTTGGCCGGTTTTGTGGGAATTATAATCAGCTATACGGCGATCAAAGGAAACCCTGCTTTCTTTATCACATTGGGAGAAAAACTTGAGACCATGACGGCAAGTTTTATTTCCTTGTTGTCTTTGCCTTTTTAATCAATTCTTCTCACGTATTCCTGCTTCTGAGTATTAATCTCAATCACATCTCCCTCTTTTATAAAAAGAGGCGCGTTTACGCCAGCTCCTGTTTCAAGCACCACCATTTTATTGCCGGGCTGCGCGCGATTTCCCTGAACAGCCGGAGGAGCTTCCACTACTTTTAAAGAAATCTTTATTGGCAGGGTAATGCTAACCTGCTGGTCTTGAAAGACAACGCTTTCCACGATTTGATCGGCCTTAAGAAACTTTGCTTGTCCGCCAACTTGATCCTCGGATAGGCTGAACCTTTGAGAAGGATCATTGGGCTGGCAGAAAAAATATTGGCCCTTGCTCGTATATAGAAATTTCACTTTCTTTCTTTTTATTTCCGCTTCTTCAAAATTATCAGAAGCATGAAAAGTTTTGGAAACGACACTGCCGTTAATAAGGTTTTTTAGTTTAGTCTGCAGAACAGAATGGCCCCGGCCCTTAAACATCTTGCTGGCTTCCATTATTTCATATGGCTGTCCGTCCATAATTATACTTATTCCTTTTTCCAGTTCGTTGAATGAAATCATGATTATTTTATTATTTTCCATTCTATTTCGGCTTCCTTGCCGGCAAACTCAAGCCATTGTCCTCCCTTATCAATGACATACCATCTCTGTTTGGCCTGGCTCCAGACCATTGGGTCTCCGAAATAAAAAGGTTTTTTAACTATTTCTTTCGGTTTTAACTTGTCCAGTTCCAACCACTTTTTAAACACTGTTTCAATCGCATAATCCAAGTCTCTTGACTTGGCCCACTCAGCAACCTTGCTAATTGCTTTTTTAGCATTAGCAACCGAACCTGCCAGCTCTAAAAGCTGTTTGGCCGGTTTGGTAAAGCGGGAATAGATAATCTTCTGCTTCTTGGCGTCTTTTTTTATTTCTTCCAAACTCAACCCTTTGCTGTAGAAATAATGATTAACTATTTGCTGAATATCGCTTTCTTTTTTTTCTTCTTTTGCCATGGTTACTTTAGCTCTTTTAACAGCTCCTTATAAAAATCTTTTGCTTTGGCAAGTTCATCTTTTCCTTTTTTGGTAATCTGATAAATTCTTTTCACTTCTTTTGTCTTGCTTTTCACGAATCCATGGCTTTCCAATCTGTAAAGAACACGATAAGGAGTAATCTTGCCCGGCCTAAAATTAAAAGTGTCCTGAATTAGATTCTGCAACTCCCAAGCATAAGCGTTTTCTCTTTTTTCAAGCAGAAAAAGAATATAAAGCCAAAGGTTGTCCTTGGTGTTGGATTTTTCTAAATGTTGAAAAGGCAGCATAAGGGGTTGACAAACTATTTTACCACGGTAAAATAGATTAATAATACTATTAACTATAATCTAGCAAATATGGCAAAAGAAATCAAAATAGCTATTGCGGGAATAGGGAACTGTGCTTCCAGTTTAATTCAAGGCATCCGTTATTACAAGGACATTAAGGATGACGATGAATTGGTGCCAGGGCTGATGCATAATGTTATCGGAGACTACAAAATCGGGAATATAAAACTGGTTGCTGCTTTTGATATTGATAAAAGAAAAGTGGGCAAAGATGTTTCTCAGGCAATTTGGGAAAAGCCAAACTGCACTAAAGTTATCTGTTCTGATGTTCCTAATCTTGGAGTAAAGGTAAAAATGGGTCGTGTCTTGGACGGAGTGGCGGACCACATGAAAGATTATCCAGACGACAAAACTTTCCTTGTTTCCACAGAAAAACCAGTGGATGTTGCCGAAGAATTGAAAAAATCGGGCGCTGATATATTGGTAAACTATATGCCGGTCGGCTCGCAAAAAGCGACTGAGTTCTACGCCGATGCAGCTTTAAAGGCAGGTTGCGCTTTTATTAACTGCATGCCGGTCTTTATTGTTTCTGATGACAAATGGGCGGAAAAATTCACTGATAAAAACATACCTTGTATTGGAGATGATGTGAAAGGCCAGGTTGGAGCAACAATTGTTCATCGCATTCTTACTCATCTTTTCGCGGAAAGAGGAGTAAAGATAGACCATTCTTATCAGTTGAATTTCGGCGGCAATACTGACTTTTTAAACATGCTTTCACGCAAACGTCTTAAGTCAAAGAAAATCTCCAAGACAGAGAGCGTTGAATCACAATTGTCAAAAAGGCTAAGTTATGATGACCTTCATATCGGCCCTTCTGACTGGGTGCCCTTTCTTAAAGACAATAAACTTTGTATGATAAGAATAGAGGGCAAAAAATTCGGAAACATTCCGGTTGAACTTGACCTCAAGCTGTCAGTTGAAGACTCTCCTAATTCTGCAGGAGTTATTATAGATGCCATTAGGATGTTAAAGATTGCTTTGGACAGGGGAATAGGAGGACCTTTGCTTTCTCCTTCCGCTTACTTCATGAAGCATCCTCCTCAGCAGTTCACTGATGAAAAATCCAGGGAAATGGTGGAAGAATTCATTTTAAACAAAAGAGAAAGATAATAATAATTTAATAAGATAATAATTTAACAAAAGTTAAATTATTTGACCACTAACTATGGAACCATTTCAAAGATTTAAAAAAACAAACACTGAAGGAAACCTTTGGATATATGTCCTTTCTTTAGCAAAAGAAATAGAGATTTGCGACGAAGATGTTTCCCGGCTGATTTTTGAAAAGTTTGGGTTTTTGCCCGGCGGACTTTTAATCAAAAAAGTTTTATTCCTTTTGAAAAGGGGAGGGTATATAAAGGCTGAAAAATACCAGGGGAAGAAAGCCTACAGCACCACGGAAAAAGGCATGGCAGAACTGGAAAACATAAAAGAATTCTGCCAAGATCTATTGCAGAAGATTTAATTGATAGCCTTGTTCCTTTAAACAATGTGTTATTGTTTAAAAATAATATAACTAAATGGAGATAATATACTATGGAACAGAACATTAAAATAGGACAAAAAGGATATCCAAAAATCTTTGAGGCTGATAACCTCGGAGCAATCTGTTGGTCTCATGCCGTGAACAGTATGGAAAAACTGAAAAAGTATTTAAACAATCCGGAGATAGACTTTCTTGAATTCGACATTCGGTTGTCAACAAACGGAAGGATCATTGCCGCTCATCCGCCAGCAATGGAAAGTAATCTGCCTTTTGAATATATTTTGGAACAAGCAACTAATTCTAAACAAGGAATAAAGTTAGACTTTAAGGACCCTGAAATTTTGATTCCTTGCTTGAAAATGCTGGCAGAGGCAAATCTAGAACAGCCGGTAATGTTAAACGCGGATATTCTGCAAGGAAACAAAGCCAATATTGCCAAATTCAATCCGGTCGGATTTCTTGTTTTATGCAAAAAGCATTATCCGCAAGGATTATTGTCTATCGGCTGGACAACCACAAACAACCCAGATTTAAGATACACAGAAGAAAATATAGATGAAATGCTTGAATTATGCAAAGAAGTGGAAGGGGGAAACCTTACCTTCCCTGTTCGAGCTTGCTTATTGCCTAAAAGCTGGGAACAGCTTCGGAGGCTACTAGCTGAAAAGCCAGGCTCCACGCTTACTGTTTGGAACAATGAACCGGTAAGTGAAGAGTTGGCGGATGAGATTAAAGAAAATACAGATCCAGAAAGAACATTCTATGATTTCATAGACAGTGAAGGCAATCCGCTAAGGCTAATATAAAAAATGCAATTATGCTAGATTCACGCAGACATTTATTCAAAGAATTGGAGAAAACTATCGCTAAAGTTTTCTCTCCTTTGCCAATAACTCCAAATCAGTATACTCTGATTGCTTTTTTGTCTATTCTCGTAACTTTATACTTCCTAATTAAACAAAATATAATATTAGCAATCATTTTCTTTTTTATCGCCGGATTTCTTGATTTGGTTGACGGCGCAGTTGCCAGGCATAAAAACATGGTTACTAAGACAGGAGCTTATTTAGATACAATAGTTGACCGTTATATAGAAAGTATTTTACTTTTAGGAATGTTATTCCTGCCATTGCCAGAAATTTTCCTGCCTGCTTATATTTGGATTTTTTTGGTTTTATTTGGTTCAGTTATGACAACTTACGCCAAAGCCGCAGCTAAAGAAAAAAACCTGGTAGACCAGGAAATGAAAGGAGGACTTTTATCTCGCGGAGAAAGAATAATATTATTAGTAATGGCTTTAACACTAACAATATTCAATATTACCTATGCAGTTTATGTTTTAATAATATTGGCAGTGCTTTCCAATTTTACTGCTCTACAAAGAATAAATTCCGGCGTTAGGTTAAGTATACGGGTAGAAAAAAAATAATTAATTTTTAATAAAACAATTCTTTATTTTTGCCAAAGCGGGAATAGCGGCATACAACAAAGGAGCTTTACTGCCCTTTGTTTTTGTTTGCCCCGCCAAGATACCTTTCTTAAACTCATCTAGATTACTAACCCCATCCACTATCGTATAAGCATAGCCAACCCCGGCATAGAAGTGAGCATCGCTGCCGGCAGTCATCGTCAGATTATTTTCTTGAGCATAAGCCAGCGCTTTCTTGTCAGCTCCGCCAAAAGGAAGTCGGGCATTAAAGACTTCAATGCCATCTATTAAATCTTTACATTTATTCAAATCTTCTTTAAAACGTTGGCCATAATGAAAGGGATGGGGAATTATAGCCACTCCTCCTTGTTCTTTTATTTCTTTAATGACCTTAACAGCGTCTTCTCCTTTACCCTTGATTTCTTTAGTTAAAAAAAGCCCTAAAACATCGCCTTGTTTTGTTTTGATTTCTTCGCCCAAAACTATCAACATGTTTAATCCTTTTGCCGCTTTAATAGCGTCGTCCCAACCCTTGGTCGTATCATGGTCTGTAATAGCAATGCCATCAAGCCCTTTTACTTGAGCTGCTTTAAGCATCTTTCTAGGAGAACAAAGAGCGTCGTAAGAGTAATAACTATGGGTGTGAAGGTCTATTTTCATACAAAGTCTTGACAAATAACTTAACTATGGTTTATAATATATTTATGGATTAGCATAGATCATTTAAAAATAATCCAACTACGAGGAGGCGAGCAAATGATAGATGAAAAATTACAAAAAAGTTTTGATGACGATAAATTTATTGCTATTTTATCGGGAGCAGGAACGATATTCCTGGAAAGCATCTTCTCTATATATGATTGGATCAGAAAATTATGAATTATGCCCACTTCTTGGGCTTTTTTCTTTTCTAATAAAATAATAGCCCATTTGGGCTATTTTTGAAAGGCTACTTTCCACACTGACATAATTTTATTTCCAGTTCTGTAAATTTTTTCGGATCTGTAAAAGTCAGGCTGCATCCATCGCATTTATATACAGCGTCTGGAATCGGGGACGGCATTGCCATTGGACCAGGGCTCAGATTAACTTGACTACACTTAACGCTGCCGCAGAATGGACAACAAAATTTATCTTCCTCCTTTTTCTCTGTTGGAGGATATTTAATCGGCAGTTTTGGCCTTTTTCCTTTTTCATTTCCATCGGAACTCATATTATCACCTCTCTATCCTTATAGCTCTATTTAAAAGAACTTAATTTAAATTACCACAAACAATCACCTTGTCAATTAAAGTTTTGGCTTTTAAAAAAATTATGATAGGATAGTAAAGATATGAAATCAGGATACTTAATACTAAAAGACGGCACCATATTCAAAGGGAAGATTCAGGGATGCCAAAAGGAAGCGCAAGGAGAAGTTGTTTTTACCACTGGAATGACCGGCTATCCGGAAACCCTGACAGACCCTTCCTATCACGGCCAGATTTTAACTTTTACTTATCCTTTGATCGGCAACTATGGAATTCTGAAAGAAGCTTTGGAATCAGATAAAATTCATCTGTCAGGAGTGGTAGTTTCTGAAATATGCGAAAAGCCCTCGCATCACAATCGCCAGTTTTCAATTCACGACTGGTGTTTGAAAAACAATATTCCTGTTTTAACAGATATAGACACCAGGATATTGACTGAAAAACTAAGAAATCATGGCACCATAATTGGTGGCATTTTTTTTGAGCAAAAAAACAACTTTGAATTCAAAGACGCTAATGAAGGAAATTTAGCCAAATGCGTTTCTTGCGATGATGTTAAAGTATATACTGACGGTGAATATAAGAACACTGTTTTGTTGTATGACTGTGGAGTAAAGATGAGCATTATTAGATCTCTTTTAAAACGGAAAATAAGAGTGATAAAAGTTCCCTGGGATTATGATCATAAAAAGGTGACGGATAAATTTGACGGAGTGTTGATCTCCAACGGCCCCGGAGATCCGGAGAAAGTTATTGCCTTAATTGAAAGAGTTAAAGAGATCATAGCCGCTGACATCCCTGTTTTGGGAATCTGTTTGGGAAACCAAATCCTGGCTTTATCTTTAGGCGCTGAAACATACAAGCTCAAATTCGGACATCGTTCACAAAATCAGCCGGTAATGGATTTAAAAACCCAGAAATGCCACATCACCAGCCAAAACCACGGCTTTGCCGTTAGGCCGGAAAGCTTGCCAACAGATGTTAAGGAATGGTTTAAGAATTTAAACGACAATACCTGCGAGGGTATTTATCACACAAAAAAACCAATTCTCGGAGTCCAATTCCACCCGGAAGCCAATCCAGGACCGACTGACACTAATTGGATCTTTGATTTATTCTTAGAAAATATGAACAAACATGCCAAATCTTAAAAAAGTAATTCTTTTGGGCTCCGGAGCCTTGAAAATAGGAGAAGCCGGAGAGTTTGATTATTCCGGCTCCCAGGCTTTAAAATCCCTCAAAGAAGAGGGAATCAAGACTGTTCTGATAAATCCCAATATTGCCACTATTCAAACTTCAAAAGGATTGGCCGATAAAATATATTTCCTGCCGGTTAACGCCGAATTTGTGAAAAAGATCATTCTCAAAGAAAAGCCGGATGGCCTTCTGCTTTCTTTTGGCGGACAAACTGCTTTGAACTGCGGCTTGGAACTGGAAGAATTTTTAACAGAAGAGAAAATTAAAATACTTGGCACTCCTATTGAATCTATTAAGGTCACTGAAGACCGAGATTTATTTAAGCAAAAACTGGCCGAGATAAATGTGAAGACAGCCAAGAGCAGAGCAGTGGGCAGTATAGAAAAAGCGATCAGAGCCGGAGAAGAGATAGGCTATCCGGTTTTAATCAGAAGCGGCTATTCTTTGGGCGGCCAAGGTTCCGGCGTTGCCAGTAATAAAAGCCAATTGGAAGAGATAGCCAAAACCTCTTTGCTGCACTCTTCTCAAATATTAATAGAAGAATACTTAAAAGGCTGGAAAGAAATTGAATATGAAGTAGTCAGAGATATAGACGGCAATACGATCACTGTTTGTAATATGGAAAATATGGACCCTATGGGAGTGCATACCGGAGAAAGTATTGTGGTCGCTCCGTCGCAAACCTTATCCAATAAGGAATACCACACTCTGAGAGAGATAGCTTTAAAAACCATTAACCATCTTAAGATAGTGGGGGAATGCAATATTCAGTACGCTTTAAATCCCAACTCTTCAGAAGTGGAATACCGGGTAATAGAAGTGAACGCCCGTCTTTCCCGCTCTTCAGCCTTAGCTTCCAAAGCAACCGGCTATCCTCTGGCTTTTGTCGCCTGCAAGCTTGGAATGGGATACAAACTGGCGGATTTGAAAAACAAAGTTACTCAAGCAACTTGCACCTTTTTTGAGCCGGCTCTGGATTATCTGGTAGTCAAAATCCCTCGCTGGGATTTGGAAAAATTCAGCAAAGCTTCTTTTGAAATAGGCTCTTCAATGAAAAGCGTGGGAGAAGTCATGGCCATTGGCAGAAACTTTGAAGAAGCTTTCCAAAAAGCTAACCGGATGATCGGGCTTGATCAAAACGGATTAGTATCTTCTTTGAATAAATTAAAACAGAAATATCCCAACACTGATTTCAAGCTGCAAGAAGAAGGTCGGAAAAAGATCATTAACCTGATAAAAACTCCTAATTCCTACCGTGTCCTGGCAATAGTGGAAGGGCTGAAAAAGGGAATAACTCCTCAAGAGATTAGCCGAATCTCCTACATAGATGAATGGTTCATTTATAAGATAAAGAACATCGTGGATTGGATGAGTACCATTGCCGAGTCTTCTCAATTAAATAAAGAATCTTTGGCCAAAGCAAAATCTCTGGGATTTTCCGACAAGCAAATCGCTGTTTTAAGAAAAGGAAAAGAAATAGAAATAGAAAGCTTAAGAAAAAGATATAGACTATTTCCAAAGGTAAACCAGATAGACACTTTGGCTGCGGAATATCCGGCCCAAACAAACTATCTCTACCTCACTTATAAAGATAAAGGAGAACAAAATAAAATAGAAGAGAATAAAAAAATAATTATCTTAGGTTCCGGAGTATATAGGATAGGCTCTTCGGTGGAATTTGACTGGTGCGCTGTCTCCTGCGCCTTGATTCTTAAAAAGCTCGGCTATCAAACCATTATAATAAACAACAATCCGGAAACCGTTTCCACTGACTATGATATTTGCGATAAACTGTATTTTGAAGAACTTAGTTTTGAAACAGTAAAATCAATCTATGAAAAAGAAAAACCTTTGGGAGTTGTCCTGGCTATGGGCGGACAGGAGTCAAATAATCTGGCAGTAAAACTTTCGCAGGCCGGATTAAAAGTGCTGGGAACCGACCCCGCTGACATCAACAGGGCGGAAGACAGATATGAGTTTTCCCAACTTTTACAGAATCTAAAAATATCCCAGCCCGAATGGAAACAGATGACAAAAATTGAAGAAATAAAAAAATTTACTGCGAAAGTCGGCTATCCGGTATTAATCAGGCCCTCTTATGTTTTAAGCGGCTCGGCCATGAATGTGGCTTTAAATGAAAAAGACCTTGAAAACTATCTTAAGGAAGCAACCTATATCTCCCAAGACCATCCCATAGTTGTTTCGAAGTTCATTACCGGAGCCAAAGAAATTGAAGTTGACGCCGTTGCTCACAAAGGAGAAATAAAAGCAACTGTTATTGGCGAACATGTTGAAAATGCCGGCGTTCATTCCGGAGACGCCACCATTGTTGTGCCTCCCCAAAAGATCTATATTGAAACAATAAACAAAATCAAAGATATAGTAAGTTCCATCGCCCAAGCCTTGAATATCAGCGGACCTTTTAATATTCAATTCTTAGCCAAAGACAATGAGGTAAAAGTGATAGAATGCAATTTAAGGGCTTCGCGCAGTTTTCCTTTTTCTTCAAAGATCACCGGCATCAATTTAATTGAGTTGGCCACTTACGCCATTCTGGGCCAGCAAATTCCCAAACTGCCCATTCCTTTAGACTTGGATTGGGTAGGAGTAAAAGCCCCACAGTTTTCCTTTTTTAGAATTAAAGGAGCCGACCCGATACTAAAAGTGGAAATGGCTTCTACGGGAGAAGCTGGCTGCTTTGGAGAAAATGTTTACGAAGCTTATTTAAAATCAATAATTTCCACAGGGTTCAAGCTGCCTGAGAAATCAATCATGCTCAGTCTGGGCGGAGAGAAGAATAAAATAAGGTTCTTGGAACAGGCCTTAACTTTGGCAGAACTGGGATACAAGATATATGCCACTCATTCCACAAATGAATTCTTAAAGCAAAAAGGAATAAATTCGGAAAAACTCTATAAAATTCATGAACATAATGAACCGAATGTAAAAACCTTTCTGGAAGAGAAAAAAATAGATTTGGTCATTAATATTACAGACAGATTCTTCAAAAAAGAAATCGAAGACGATTATATGATCAGAAGGGGAGCCATTGACTGCAATACTCCTTTATTGACCGACCTGAAAGCCTCTAAATTATTTGTGCTGGCATTGAGTAAATTGAAGCGGGGAGAGATAAACCTAGAAATCAAATCTGAAGAGGAATATCATCAGCCCGTAAAAGAAAACGATATCCAGCCCCCTCTATTCATGCCTGAATAAAAAAAAGAAGGGGATTACCCTTCATTGACTATTCTTACATCAGAGATACATTCTGAACGAGATGCAGAACAAATGTGTACTGTAATCCTGTGTATTTTGCCTTCCTGCCATTCCTCATCAAACCCAGAAAACCAGCTATTTGGCTTTATCAAGAGCCTCTGTTCTCCATCAGCAAATGTTACTAATCCAATAGTGCCCTTAGGATCTCTTTCCACTTTAGTTACTCTTCCAAAGATATAACTAAAGCCTAAAAATCGCACTGTTCTTGTCTGATAGGCATTTTTATCAATCGGCGGCGGGGACATCATCCCTTTTATTTCCGACATTGTCATTTCTTGTCCTATTATCGTTGTAGCTTTTTCCTCTTCTTCTGTTTCTTCAGTGCAGCCGCTTGCTATAATCACGCTAAGCAATAACGCCAACAACAAAATCTTTCCTATCTTCATATCCAACACCTCTTTTATTTTTAATATTAGCTTAAGCTAAATACTGTTATTAACATACTGCAAAACAAGCTATTTGTCAAAAAAAAGAGAGAACTAATGTCCCTAATTAATAACTTCAATGCTCGTTATGCGTCCGGCGTTGCCAAGACGATATCTATATGCCATTATTTTGGTTGTGCTGTTCTTTCGCCAATCACGCCCCTCAGCTCTATATAATAAAAGTTCTTCGCCGTCAGCAAAAAATATCGTGTCCTCAATTTCTTTTGTCCCCCAAAACGTTCTGCTTGATCGAGTTTTAATATCTGTTACATTCCCAATTATAGCAATATAGGTAATATTCTTGCCGGCATCAAGATAACAACTTGCCGATTCATGTATTATTGTTGTGCCATTATAGGTGGGAATACTCTCTAAAAAATCATTCTCGCATTTTTCCAACTCATTTTGTCTTTGCCACTCTTTAGTATTTTCATGCCAAAGAAAGGCGACTACGATCAGCACAATCAGCGCTACTACAATTGTATATTTTGAGTCCCTACTCATACCCATTTCTTCCACCTCTTTTGTTTTTAAAGAGCATTCACTCTTTAGGTACTTAATATAGCAAATATTCTTGAGCTGTCAACTTCAAAAATAATACTCATTATGATAAACTACCTTAATGGAAACAAGACATCGCATTTTTTTAGCAATAAATCTGGCGGAAAAAATAAAAAGAAGATTGGAAAATTATCAGAAAGAAATTGAAAGTTCTTTCAATTTTTTAGATTGCGAAAGCCCGATACGGTGGACAAGAATAAATAACCTGCATATCACTTTGGTTTTTGTCGGCGATGTCTTTACTCAAGATTTGGATGAAATTTTGCAGGCAGCCAGAAAAGGAACTGAAGACCAAACTCCTTTTGAATTAAAACTAAATAAAATTTGTCTTGCTCCTCCCAATAAATCTCCACGAATGATCTGGCTGGCAGGAGAAAGAAATCAACAACTGGAGACAATTAAAAACAGTCTTGAAAAAGCATTGCTGGGTTCTTCCAGTGGCCCATCATCGCCCCACATTACTTTAGGAAAAATAAGACAATGGCAATGGAAGCGAATAGACCCTGAAGAAATGCCTCAAATTGATAAAGAAATACCTTTGAATATATTAGTAGATTCAATTGATATAATGGAAAGCGAATCAAAAAAGGGAGGCCCTCAATATACAATCTTAGAATCAATTAAATTATGAAAATACATTTTATTGGCATTAGCGGTATTGGCGTTTCAGCCTTGGCCCAATATTATCTCAGCAAAAAAGAACAGGTCAGCGGTTCTGACCTGGTTTCTTCTGAAATAGCAGAAATTCTGAAAAAAAAGGGAGCTAAAGTTTCTATCGGCTCGAATAAAGCCAAAAACATTCCTTTAGACGCTGACCTGGTAATTTACAGTCCGGCAGTAAAAAAAGACAATCCTGAATTTAAACAAGCTAAAAAATTAAAGATCAGACTTTTGAGCTATCCCGAGGCGTTAGGAGAATTAACCAAAGAACATTTTACCATAGCCGTGGCCGGAACTCATGGAAAAAGCACCACCACCTCAATGCTGGCCCTGGTTCTAATTAAGGCTGGTTTAGACCCTACCGTAATTGTCGGCACCAAGCTTAAAGAATTCGGCAATAGTAACTTCCGCTTGGGCAGATCAAAATATCTACTTATTGAAGCCTGCGAACATGAAGCGTCTTTTTTAAACTATTATCCTCAAATTATTGTCCTTACCAATATTGAAGCAGACCACCTTGATTATTATAAGAATATGAGGAATGTTTTAAAAGCTTTTAAAACTTTTGTTTCTCAAATGCCTGAAAAGGGAATTCTGATAGGGAATAAAGACGATGCCAATATTCTTAGCATGGCTAAAAACTTTAAAGCTTATTCTTTGAAACAAGAAGAAGCAAAAAAAATAAAGAAAGTACTGCCGGTTCCGGGAGAGCACAATATATATAACGCGCTAGCTGCTTTAACAACTGCTCGCGCTCTAAAAATTCCAGACAAAGACACTTTGTCCTCCCTGTCAAAATACAAAGGCTGCTGGCGCCGCTTTGAAATCTTTGAAACCAAAGATTATACTTTGGTTAGCGACTATGCCCATCATCCGACTGAGATCAAAGCTACTTTGGCAGCCGCAAGAGAAAAATTTCCTAAAAAGAAAATTTGTTGTGTTTTCCAGCCTCATCAGTACCAAAGAACCTTTTTACTGGCCAAGGATTTTATAAAAAACTTCAGCGAGGCTTTGAATAAAAATCAGGTAAATGAGTTGATCCTGATTGATGTTTACGATGTTGCCGGACGGGAAGGAGGGATCTTCAAGAAAAAAATATCCAGTGAAAAGATCGTTAAAGAAATAAAAAAGAAAAATAAAAGCGATAATTCTGTTTTATACATTCCCACTATTAAAAAAGTAGAAAAACGTCTGGTAAACAAAGAAGTGATAATAGTTATGGGAGCCGGGGATATTTACAACCTAAGCTGCCGTCTTTCCACTTGACTTCAGTGGCCTAAAAGTATTATTCTTAAGATAGACCTTCTAAAGTCGAAATAAAGAAGTTAAATTTAATTATTTGAATATGAGTACTTTAATTATAGCAATTATAGTTGTAGTAGTAGTCGGAGTAGCATATCTTTTGCTTAAAAAGAAACCTGAAGAAGCAGAGACAGAAGCTCCACAAGAACCTCAACAGGCCGCTCCGATGGCAGAAGAAGCAACCCCTGCAGAAGAAGTCACATCAGAAGAAGAGACTTCAGATGAAGAAAAAAAAGAAGAGTAAATTGTAAACATCGTTACTATTTAATAAAAGAGTAATCGCTTAAGGCCTTTGCTCTTTTATTTTTGGCCGAAATAATCTACAATAAAAACACTATGAAAAGAATATTTAACATAGAAACACCAAAACACATAGGGGAGGAAGTAAAAATCAGCGGGTGGGTCCATTCTCTGCGCTTCCACGGCAAGCTTATCTTTATTGATCTTAGAGACAAAACAGGCCTGGTGCAAGTGGTCATTACTCCTAAAGCTGAAAGCTATGAAACAGCTAAAAGCATTCGTCCGGAATGGGTGATAACAATAAACGGTAAAGTGAATGAACGGCCGGAAAAAATGGTCAATGATAAAATCGCCACCGGTAAAGTGGAAATCTCAGGCGAAACATTGGAAGTTTTGTCCCAAGCGAAAACACTGCCCTTTGCGATTGACACTGACGGTAAAGAGATCGCCGAAGAAAAAAGATTAAAATACCGCTATCTTGATCTAAGAAGGGAAAGAATGAGAAAGAATTTGGAATTGCGCCAGGAAGTAACTTTTTTAACGCGCAGTTTTTTAAAAAAGGAAGGATTTTTAGAAGTGGAAACACCTATTCTAACCAAATCAACTCCTGAAGGAGCCAGAGACTTTATAGTGCCGGCTCGGCTTCAACCGGGAAAATTCTACGCTTTACCGCAAAGCGCACAGCAATACAAACAACTGTTAATGGTTTCCGGAATAGAAAGATATTTCCAAGTTTCCCGCTGTCTGCGAGATGAAGACCCCAGAGGCAACCGGCAGGCAGAGCACACTCAACTCGATATTGAAATGTCTTTTGTTAATCAAGAAGATATTCTTGATTTGACTGAAAGATTGATCACTAAAATTGTGGAAGAACTTACAGACAAGAAACTGACCTTTAAACCTTTCTTGCGGATAAGCTATAAAGAGGCAATGGAAAAGTATAAGAGTGACAAGCCTGACCTAAGGAAAAATCCGGACGATCCCAATGAGCTGGCTTTTGTTTGGGTTTTAGATTGGCCACTTTTTGAATGGAATGAAAAAGAAAAAAGATTGGACTCTATGCACCATATTTTCACCTCTCCCCAGGAAAAAGACATTCCTTTATTAGAGACAGACCCACTTAAAGCTCACTCTTGGCAGCATGATCTAGCTTGTAACGGCAACGAAGTGGCAGGAGGCAGTATCCGTAATCATAGGCCTGATATCCAGAGAAAAATCCTGGAACTGGTGGGAATTAAAAAAGAAGAAATAGAAGAAAAATTCGGACATATACTCAAATCTTTTGAATACGGAGTTCCTCCTCACGGAGGAATAGCTCCGGGTCTAGACAGACTGATAATGCTTTTGTGTAATGAACCCAATATCAGGGAAGTAATGGCTTTCCCTAAAACTGGAGACAATCGCGACCTGATGATGGATGCTCCTTCATCCATAAGCGAAGAACAACTTAAAGAGGTTCATTTGAAGATAACTAAAAAATAGCCCATGGATAAAAATCTTAAGATATTCCTATTTTCTTTTTTAGCTTCTCTGCCTTTATGGTGGGGAGTAAACGTTTCGGAGAATAAACTAGAAGGTTTCTTTCTTTCACAAATTATTGGAGATAATCCACAAGCAGCCACCGCTCAAATAAACACACATCTGATAGAAAGCCTAACAGCAATTCAAGAACCGGAACAGACTTTGGAAATTAAAGCAAAATCCGCTATTTCCATTAAGTTTGATTCTCAAGGCAAAAAAGAAATTCTTTTTAAGATGAATGAAAAAGAAAAACTGCCTATTGCCAGCCTAACAAAGCTGGCAACTGCCTTAACTTCTTTGGATATTTATTCAGCTGAGCAAAAACTAAAAGTTACCAAGGAGGCAGTCGGGCAGCCAGGAGAAAAAGGCAAATTAAGGCCCGATGAAACTATTTCCGTAAATGAATTACTGAATATGGCTTTGATTGAATCCAGCAATGATGCGGCTTACGCCTTAAGTGAAGGCAGAACTTTTGAGAATGAATATCTTTCAAATCAAAAAGAGTTTACGGAATTAATGAATTCAAAAATAAAAGAAATTGGACTTCAAAACACGCAGTTCTTTAATTCCACCGGGCTAGATAATGATAATGGCTTTAATAATTATTCAACAGCCAACGATTTGGCAAAACTTGCTTATCACATCAGTGAAGAGCAACCAATACTTTTTGAAATTTCCAATAAAACAGAGTATCAGGCCCTAGATGGTTTAGGGAATCCTCACCATTTAGCGCAAAATATAAATAAATTGATCGGTAAAATTCCCAATGTTATTGGAGGAAAAACCGGCTATACTGAAAAATCCGGAGGCTGTATTATTTTAGTGTTAGAGGCTAATGGTTCTTGTATCGTTAATGTGATTTTAGGAGCAGAGTCACAAGAAACCCGTTTTGAAGAAATGGAAAAATTAATTAACTGGGTTGATCAAACATGCTCGATATAGCTGCCAATGTCATTAAAATCTTTGCCTTGGCGGTTATTGCCACCGCTATAGCCGCTATCTGGACCCCTTTGCTAATTAACTTTTTATACAAACACCAACTTTGGAGAAAAAGCGCCAGGACAAAAACAATTACCGGAGACCAGGCTCCCGTTTTCTATAAGTTACATAAAGATAACGAGACCAGAGTGCCTCGCTTTGGCGGTTTACTAATTTGGGTGACAACTTTATTGGTAGGTCTTCTCTTTTATTCTTTAAGCCAAATTTCTGATAACGCTTGGCTCGAAAAACTTAACTTTCTTTCGCGGGGGCAAACTTGGCTTCCGCTTTTTGCTTTAGTTTCCGCTTCACTCTTAGGCTTGACCGATGATATTTTGCAAGTTTTTAACAGAGGAAAGTATGTTGCCGGCGGATTGAATTTCACTCAAAGATTTCTAGTAGTAACCCTTATCGGGCTTATCGGCGCTTGCTGGTTTTATTTCAAGCTTGATTGGGATACGATCCATATTCCTTTAATCAATGATTTCTATATCGGCCTTTGGTATATTCCTCTTTTTGTCATCACTATGCTTGCCTGCTGGAGCGGGGGAGTCATTGACGGATTGGACGGATTGGCCGGCGGAGCTTTTGCCATTATTTTTGGCGCCTTCGGCGTCATTTCCCTTACCCAGTCACAATTTGATTTGGCCGCTTTTTGCGCCGTAATCATGGGAACGATTTTAACTTTCTTGTGGTTCAACATCCCTCCTGCCCGTTTCTATATGGGTGAAACCGGAATACTCGGTTTAACCTCGGCTCTAACCGTAGTGGCTTTTTTAACCGACTCAGTGATTGTTCTGCCTATTATCGCCGGACTATTGGTGCTGGAGTCAGGCTCAGTTATTCTTCAACTTCTTTCCAAAAAAATAAGGAAAAAGAAAATTTGGCTTTGCACTCCGATCCATCACCACTTTGAAGCTAAGGGATGGCCGGCCTATAAAGTGACTATGAGGTTCTGGCTGATAGGATTAATTTTAGCCATAATCGGCGTTGCCATAAAGCTATTAGGATAATGAATATCAACTCTCTAAGAAAAAAACATCCTCAGTTCGTGTATAAAGAATATCGCTATAAGGTGTCGGATAAAGACCTGATTGTTTCTTTTGTCTTTGAAATATCTCCTAGTATTCGCTTTACTCCCAAAGTAACAATAAAAAATATTAAACGAAAAAACGGGATTGATAATTTGGTTTTCCATCTGGGATTAATAGAGATGCTAAGCTATTGGAAAGCAACCTGTTCTCCTGAGATTGTTATTGAAGCCGGCAGCTTAAGCAAGGAACAAGTTAAATGGTGGCATGATTTGATTATCAAGGGAATGGGCCAGTTTTTCTATGAGAATAAAATAAACTTTAAGCAGCCAGATTTTCTCAAAATAAGCTGTCCGCAAGCCAAGACGGTTCCGCTGAAATTAGTTTTGAGAAAACGAACGCTAATTCCCGTAGGGGACGGAAAAGACTCTTTAACCACTTTGGAAATTTTCCGAAAACACAAAAAGCCTTTTAATTGTTTCTGTTTAAGTCCGACCGCAATCACAAAAAAAATAATAAAAAAGGTTGGCTCTAAAACTCCTATTATTGTCAGCCGGAAAATAGATAAAAAACTGCTGGCTTTAAATCAAGCGGGCTATTTAAACGGACATACTCCCTTTTCCGCTTATCTTGCTTTTTTAAGCGTGCTTTGCGCTGTAATTTTTGATTATAAACATATTGCTTTTTCCAATGAAAGAAGCGCCAATGAGGGCAATACCGAATATCTTGGAGAAACAATTAATCACCAGTATTCCAAAACTTTTAGCTTTGAAAAGAAGTTCAGAAGCTATTCCCGAAAACATCTTGTCAACAATATTGAATATTTCAGCTTTTTAAGGCCTTTATATGAAATACAAATAGCAAACATTTTCGCCGGCTTTCCTCAATACTTTTCTTTGTTCCTGAGCTGCAACGAAGCCAGAAAAACAGACTCAGGAAGAAAAAAAACAATAAACAAATGGTGCGGAAATTGCTCAAAATGCTTGTTTGTTTTCGCTATTCTTTATCCTTTTGTTCCTCAAAAAGAAATCATCAACATCTTTGGCAAAAATCTTTTTACAGATAAAAAACTGCTTCCCATAATGAGAGAACTGATTGAAGCAGATAAAGTAAAACCTTTGGAATGTGTAGGAACCAAAAAAGAAAGCTTGCTCGCTTTTCACTTAAGCTGGAAAAAACAGAAAGAGAAAGAATTGCCTTTTTTACTGGACTATTTTGCCAAAAACATCCTGACTAAACAGCACAATTTAGATAAGCAAACGAAGATAATGCTAAATTCCTGGAATAAACAAAATAACCTGCCATTGGAATTTATCAAACTCCTAAAGTTGACAAAAAAACTCAATCAAGTATGATATTAATATTGCTCTTTTATTTTTAAATATGTGAAAGCTATAAAATGAGGTGTAGAAATGGGAAGTAAAGGAAAGAAAAAAAATGACAAAATAAAAAGGAGGCAAAGAAAAAAACAGAAAAAGAGAAACTGAGCTAAGAGGTGTGAAAAATGGCGAAAAACAGTAAAAGAAAGAAAAAACAATACGATGCGCGCATGGAAAAGGGAAAGAAAAATAAAAGAAAGAAAATTCCAAAACAAAAATACTGAGGTGCAAAAAGTGAAAAACAGAATAAAAGGAAGAGACCGAGTAACAAACCGTATAAAGGGTGAGAGACGAAGAAAAAAGATTCCAAAACATATGATGGAAAAAATACCGGGAAAAACAATTGAACCGGCCGATTTCAAAATACTAAAATATATAGGGCATTAGCCCTTTTTTTTTATTTCATTTTTGTCCGCTTTTATGTATAATATTTTTAAAAGCGAAAATTGCAAATGATTTTGAAAAATTTAGAAAATAAAAAAATCTTAATTTTGGGGATCGGAAGAGAGGGGATGGATAATTTTAAATTTTTAAGAAAATTATTCCCTGATAAAAAATTAGGATTATCCGACAGATTGGATTTTGAGGAATTAAATAAAACTGCTCAGAAATTAATTAAAGCCGATAAAAAGGTTGAGCTTTTTTTTGGAGAAAATTATCTTAAAGCTCTTAAAAATTATAATGTTATTATTAAATCGCCAGGAATTCCGCCCAAAACAATAAAGCCTTTTATTACTAAAAAACAAAGAATTACTTCGCAGACTGAAATCTTTTTGGAAAACTGTCCCGGAACTATCATAGGCATTACCGGCACCAAAGGGAAGAGCACCACGGCTTCTTTAATTTATGAAATTTTGCAAACAGGAAAAATTAAAGCTCATTTAATCGGCAATATCGGCAAGCCGGCACTGTCATACTTAGCAAAAGCTAAAAAAGATGATGTTTATGTTTACGAACTTTCTTCTCATCAGCTGCACAACATTAATACCAGTCCTCATATAGCCGTTCTCTTGAACATTTTTCCCGAACACTTAGATTATTCCTCCTTCAAAGAGTATATAAGAGCCAAAAGCAATATTACCAAATACCAAACTGCAAAAGATTATCTGGTGTTTAATTCAATAAACAAAATTACCTCAAAAATCGCTGAAGAATCTAAAGCCAGAAAAATTGTTTTTAATCGCTTAAAATTAAAGGATGAAAAAACTGCTTTGAAAGGAAAGTTTAATTTAAATAACATAAGAGCGGCAATGGCAGTAGGAAGAATACTAGAAGTCCCTGAAAAAAAGATGGCTATTGCCATTAGAAACTTTGAGCCCTTGTCTCACCGTTTAGAGTTTGTAGGCCTTTATAAAGGCATAAAATTCTATAATGATTCCTTGTCCACCATTCCGGAAACCACTATAGCCGCTCTGGAAGCAATAGAAGATGTGCAAACAATTATTCTGGGAGGTTTTGACAGGGGACTTGATTTTAGCGGCTTAGCGACAAAGATAGAACAAAGCAAAATCAAAACCCTTCTTTTATTTCCCTCTACCGGCGAAAAGATTTGGCAGAAAATCAAAAAGAAAAAAAATCATTATTTTGTGAAAAATATGGAAGAGGCAGTAAGCTTGGCTTATCAACACACAAATAAAGGAAAAACCTGTTTGTTATCTTGCGCTTCTCCAAGTTTCGGCCTTTTTAAAGATTATAAAGAAAGAGGAAATTTGTTTAAAAAATATATAAAAAAGCTTGCTTAACTTATTCCTCTAATTCTGTATAATGATAAGTAAGCTTATGCGTTTATTTTCCCAAACAAAGCAGGGTCATCCTGATTATATCTTAGCGGCTACGGCCGGAATTCTATTGATTTTCGGCATAATAATGCTGGCCGGAATTTCAACTTCAGTTTGGCAGACAGAGACAACTAATTCGTTTTTTTCTTTCACTCACCAAATGCTTCTCGGTTTAGTCCCGGGTTTGATTTTAGGAACTCTGGCTTTTTTCACCCCTATATCTTTTTTAAAAAAATGGGCGCCGCTATTATTGCTAATAAACTTAGTTTTTCTGGCAATGGTATTTTTGCCTAAAATAGGAATTAGCAGCGGGGGAGCTTCCCGCTGGATAAATTTAGGAGTAGTTTCTTTCCAGCCGTCAGAATTTTTAAAGCTGTCTTTCATTCTTTACTTGGGAGTTTGGTTAAGCGCCAGGTATCAAAAGGCTAGAACTAAACCCAAAAAACTAAAATTAAACATCAATTTTTTAACAGGGCCGGAAGTAAAAGAAGCTCTTGTCCCTTTCATGATAATTTTAGGCCTGATTTCTCTAATTCTGATATTGCAGCCGGACGTCGGCACCCTAGGATTAATTGTCATCACGGGGATTCTAATGTATTTTCTCATTGAAACTTCTATTTGGCACACCATATTAATGATTGCGATAGGGATAACAAGCTTATTCGCTTTAATAAAACTTGCGCCTTATCGAGCACAGCGATTTTTAGTGTTTTTAAATCCGGAAACCGATCCCATGGGGATAGGCTACCAAGTAAGACAAGCTTTAATTGCTGTCGGCTCAGGAGGAATATTCGGTTTGGGGTTGGGAATGTCAGGCCAAAAATTCGGCTTTGTGCCAAGACCAATGTCAGATTCGGTTTTTGCCATTATGGCCGAAGAAATGGGTTTTATCGGTTGCGTAGTTTTAATCCTGCTTTTTTTAACCTTATTGATGCAAGGGTTTAAAATCGCCAAACAGAGTCGAGATAAATTCTGCCAGCTCACAGCCGCAGGAATTACTTTATGGATTACTTTGCAAGCTTTTATTAACATCGGCGCAATATTGCAGCTTGTGCCTCTAACAGGCATACCTTTGCCCTTTATCAGTTGTGGCGGTTCGCATTTAGTAGTAGAATTAATAGGGATAGGGATTTTACTGAATATTTCAAAAAACACATGAAAATTTTATTTACTGGTGGGGGAACCGCCGGGCACATTTATCCAATAGCTGCCATAACTAGAGAGTTAAGAAGAATTTATCCTCAAAAAAAACTGAAGCTGTTTTATCTTGGGCCTAAGGATGAGTTCAGCGGACTGTTGCTTTCTCAGGAAGGGATTAAAACTAGATCAACTTCTGCGGGGAAAATTAGAAGATATTTTGGAATAAAAAGCTTTTTTCTAAATATCATTGATATTCTATTTAGAATTCCTTTGGGAATTATCCAGGCGTTTTGGCATGTTTTTTTCATTGCTCCCGACCTTATTTTCAGCAAGGGCGGCTATGGTTCAGTGGGAACCGTAATTTCCGGCTGGATACTGCAAGTCCCGATCATCTTGCACGAATCAGACGCCAGCCCGGGATTGGCTAACAGGTTTTTAAGCAAATTTGCCGCTGAAATTTTCACTTCCTTTTCAGATAAAAATGTTAAATATTTTGTCAGCCAAAGAGTGGTATTAACAGGAAACCCCGTTAGAAGAGAGATATTGGAAGGAACTCCGGAAAAAGCCAAAAAACTATTTAATTTATCCGGGAACAAACCTTTAATTTTAATTATAGGAGGTTCTCAAGGGTCACAGAGAATAAATGATACTATACTAACACTTCTTCCTAAAATTTTGGAATCATTTGAGTTGATCCATCAAGCAGGAGAAAAAAACTTCAATAAAATTAGAACTGAGGCAAAAGCAGTAATCCCTAAAAATCTGGAAAATAATTATCATCTTTTTCCTTTCTTAAAAGAAAACGATATTAAAGAAGCTTATCGCGCCGCTGATTTGATTATTAGCCGCGCCGGGTCAGGAAGTATTTTTGAAATTGCCGCCCTAAAAAAACCATGTATCTTAATCCCTTTGCCTGAGGCAGCCCAAAACCATCAAACAAAAAATGCTTACGCCTATGTTAAAAATAATGCCGGTATAATAATTGAAGAAAAAAATCTTACTCCTCATTTCTTTTTGGGAGAATTAGATAATTTATTCCATTATCCGGAAAGGCTTAAGGCAATGTCAAAAGAAGCAGGAAATTTTTCCAAGCCGGCGGCGGCAAAAATAATAGCTAAATATATTGTAGAATATTTAAAAAATTAATGTCAGACAAAAAAGAAAAAAAAGTCAGAGTAAGGATTGCTCCTTCGCCAACAGGAACATTGCATATCGGAACCGCCCGGGTCGCTCTTTTTAATTACCTTTTTGCCAAGCAGTGTGAAGGAACTTTTATTTTAAGAATTGAAGACACTGATCTGGAAAGGTCTGAAGAATGTTTTGAAAAAAACATAATAGAAGGACTGCAATGGCTTGGGATTAAGTGGGACGAAGGAGTTCTTTGCGATCAAGAACAAAACCATATTGGAAATTACGGCCCTTATAAGCAGAGCGAAAGAACTGATATTTATCTAAAACATATTAAAGATCTTTTAAGTAAAGGCAAAGCTTATTACTGTTTTTGTTCAAAAGAAGAACTGAAAACAAAAAAGGAATATCAAATGAGCATTGGCCAGCCGCCTCATTATGATGAAAAATGCAAGCAGCTTTCTGCGGAGGAAATAGAAAAAAACATAGCCCAAGGAGAACCATTTATTGTCAGATTCAAAACTCCAATAAAAAAAATAGTTTTTAATGATTCAGTGCGAGGAAAAGTAGAGTTTGATACCAATTTGATTGACGATTTTACCATTGCCAAAGGCAGCGGAGAGAGCATTACCCCCTTATACCATCTGGCAGTAGTGGTTGACGACCAGGAAATGGAAATAAGCCATGTCATTAGGGGAGAGGACCATATTTCCAATACGCCCAAGCAAATTCTTCTTCAGGAGGCTTTGGAATTCCCACAACCGAAATACGCCCATCTACCTTTAATCCTGGGACCGGATAAAAGCAAATTAAGCAAAAGGCACGGAGCCGTGTCCATTAGTGAATACCAACAAGAAGGATACTTGCCGGAAACCATGATTAACTTTATGGCTTTTCTGGGCTGGAACCCTGGAGGGAAAAAAGAAATTTATTCCATAGATGAGTTGATTGAAGAATTTTCTTTAGAATGCGTTCATAAAGGGGGAGCAATGTTTAATATCCAAAGATTAAGCTTTCTAAACGCTTTCTATATCAGAAAAAAACCGCTGATGGAATTGACCGAACTATGTCTTCCTTATTTGTTAGCTGCCGGATTGATCGAAGAAACAAACGAAGGAGAATTTAAAATCAAAGAAACAAGCGAAACAATTGATATTGTTTGGCTTTCAAAAATAATTCAAGCTTATCAGGAACGGCTGAAAAAGTTGTCGGAGATACCGGAGTTAACCGATCTTTTCTTTAAAGAAATAGAATATGACAAAGAGCTTGTCCGCTGGAAGAATATGGCTGACGAGGATATAAGAAAAGCTCTGGATAAAGCAGAGTCAGTATTGGAAAAAATTGAGGCGGAAGATTTTAACAAAGAAAACCTGCAAAATCTTATAATGCCGGAAGCAGAAGCTCTCGGAGCGGGGGACAGAGGAAAGCTTTTATGGCCCTTAAGAGCGGTTTTAACAGGAAAAAAAGCCTCAGCCGGGCCTTTTGAAATAATAGAAATTCTGGGAAAAGAAAAAACAATGGAAAGAATTGAAAAAGCAAAAACTTTGTTTAAATAGAAGGAGAGCTGATTAAAATCAGCTCTCATGTTTGCGTGTGGTTTTCTTCTCCCGGTCCCTGCAGCAAGTTAGACATTTATAACGTTTTCACTTGTATTCATGCTCATATCGGCATCACTCCATCTTTTTTATATTTTAATGTTCCAATTGTATGAAAATACTATATAAGATTATCTTAATTTTGTCAATAGCTTTTCTTCTTCCGGCATTTTCTTTCGCCCAGCAGGAAAAACCGATTGAATTGCCGGAGAACTTTGAAGAAAGCGGCTCTTTCGTAGGGGAGTTTATAAAAAAAATCCCTCAAGCCTTTGGTGGCGCTTGGGAGAAAGCTAAAGAATTTTGGCAAAATGCTTGGGTTAAGTGGTGGAACGAAAGTATTTATCCTTGGTTTCAAAATATTTACCAAAAAATATGCAGCTTTTTTGGCAAAGAGATAGAAGAAAGAAAGCCGATCATTGAAGAAGAGTTTGAGAAAGAAAAAGAAGAAATAAAGAAAGATATCAGCGAAGAAGCTGATAAAACAAAAAAAGGTTTATGGGAATGGCTAAAGGGATTACTTCAAGAAAACCTTTGATATAAAAAAAGAGGGTATTAGCCCTCAAAACATGTTTTGATATCTATGAACCGCCTATATCGCTCCCGACTTTTTTTGTGCTGTTGTCCCATTGCTTCACTTCTGCTTCCCATTTTCTCTCTGCTTGAAATATCAGAATCACTGGAATTAAAATTCCAAACCAGCAGAAACTATTAGAAGTAATAGATACGGCAAGAAAAGAAACAATAATCGCGCATAATCCCATTAAGCATACAAGCTTATCTTTATTGATTTTATCTAAATAAAATATATCTTTTGTATGCAAGACAGCAGGGAGAAATAATACTAACAGACACCACGGGCTACGGATTATCAGCAATAAGATAAAAGTCATAGCTGATACAGCTATCCATATTCCGACCTGAATATAAAAAATCTCTTTCTTCCTTTCTTCATTTGCTCCTAACATCATATTACCAACCTCCGATTTATATTATGTTTTAAAAGTGCATCTCATTATATACATAATATGTCTAATACATCAATGGGGAAGGGTTGACAGGGGGTTTTGCCTCATTTATACTTAATATAGTAAGGTTCGCATAATTATACTTAAGCGAACTATAACGACCTTCAAAACGGCCCTTCTCTTAAATAAGCATTATTTCCGAATACTAAACATCACCTAAAATATGGAAAAAAACTCTAAACCAATAGAAAAACATCTAACTGACTTCCTGGACTGGCTGGAAATTGAAAAAGGATTATCTTCCAAGTCACAGGAAAATTATTCCCGATTTTTAAAAAGTTTTTTTGATTGGCTGAAAGCCAATAAATTAGAAAATGTTAAACCTCATGGACTAACCGCAGACCATGTTTGGAAATACCGAGTTTCTCTTGCCCGTCAAAAAACCTTAAAAAAAAGCTCTCAAAATTATTATTTGATAGCTCTGCGGTCTTTGTTGAATTATTTTGCTGACCGCGATATCCTGTCTTTACCCGCGGAAAAGATAAAACTTGCCAAGATCAAGAAAGAACACACTGTTAATTTCCTGACCGTAGAACAGCTCAAGAAATTGTTCGCCGGCCCAAACACCATAAAACCCGCAGGAATGCGCGACAGGGCCATTTTAGAGGTCTTGTTCTCAACTGGATTGAGAATAGCCGAGCTGGTTAGCTTAAACCGAAACCAAATAAAGCTAAAAAACGAAGAAATTGAAATTGCTATTATTGGCAAAGGCGGCAATCCCCGCACGGTCTATTTTTCCTCCCGAGCCGTTGATTGGTTAAGAAAATATCTGGCAACCCGAAACGACGACGAAAAAGCTTTGTTTATAAACTACAGGAGCAGAAAAGATTTCAGCAGCCGAAGATTGACCGCGCGCTCCATTGAAAAGATTATAAAAAAGTATGCTTTAATGGCCGGACTTCCGGCAATGACGACTCCTCATACTTTGCGCCACAGTTTTGCCACGGACCTGCTAAATCAAGGGGCCGATCTAAGGACTGTTCAGGAGTTTCTGGGGCACCGCAGCATCACTGCCACCCAGATATATACCCACGTAACCTCCAAACGCTTGAAGGATATCCATCACAAGCTCCATAGCGGAAAAGACCTTTAATTATTTTGACAAATTCCCTATTTTCTGATAATATTATTTCATAAATTTATAATATAAAACTATGTCAAAGACTAAAGCCACAGGCGCCACAAAACTAGGTAGAGATTCTGAAGCCAAACGATTAGGAGTAAAACTTTATGCCGGCGAAAAAGCAAAAGCCGGAAGCATTATTATCCGTCAGAGAGGCACAAAATTTCTACCCGGTAAAAATGTCAAAAGAGGCAGCGATGACACCCTTTACTCAGTTAAAGAAGGTGTGATTAAGTTTACAACTAAAAAAATCACAAAATTTGACGGCAATCAAAGAATCGCCAAAGTTGTGAATGTGGAATAAAATAGCTTCAATTTTAAATCAAAAAAAAACGCTGTTAAGCGTTTTTTTTGATGAATAAACTTATTCAAGCTCTTGATCATATTCTACTCTTATCGGCTCTTTCGCCTCTTCAAAAGCGACTATATATCCAATGCTGAAACTCAATAAAGATATTAATACAACCCCAATTAATAAAATCACTTCTTCGTGGTGTTTTTTGACAATTTCTATTATCCTTGATAGCATTTTCTTATAGAATTTTAACAATTAGGAGGTTGAAGAAAATGGTAAATGTTCGTTGCCCTAAGTGCGAAACACTTATGGTAGAAATAACAGATGGGGTTTTCAGATGTCCTGAATGTAAGGCAAAAATAACCAAAAAATATTAACAGCGATAAAACGCTGTTTTATTTTAAGCAGGCTTTTACAAACTCCCTGAATAATGGATGCGGCCTAGTTGGCCTTGATTTAAATTCTGGATGAAATTGGGTTGCAACGAAAAAAGGATGATCTTTAAGCTCTATGATTTCCACCAAATCTTTTTCCGGATTTATGCCTGCCAATACTAAGCCTTTTGAGGTAAGAGCATCTCTGAAGTCATTATTAAATTCATAGCGATGGCGATGCCTTTCGGAAATCAGGGAATCCTTATAAGCTTTGGAGCTTATGGTTCCGGAAGCAAGCTTGCAAGGATATTCTCCAAGCCTCATTGTTCCGCCGTATTTCTTTTGAGACAATAGATCTTTTTGTTCTGGAATCACATCAATCACCGGCTCTTGACAATCCGGGGAAACTTCAGTGGAATTTGCTTTTTGCAAACCGCAAACATTACGGGCAAACTCTATCACTGCCAGCTGCATTCCAAAACAAAGACCTAAAAACGGTATTTTTTCTTTTCTACAAAATTCTATCGCTTTTATCTTTCCCTCCACTCCCCTGGTTCCAAAACCTCCGGGAACGATTATGCCGTCATATTTTTTCAATTCTTTAAGTTTTGAAATATCGTCTATGTAATCATCCGCTGACAGCCAGCTGATCTCAGGCTTGTATTTGGAAAACCAAGCCGCATGTTTGACCGCTTCAATCACTGAGATATAGGAATCAGTTAAAATGAACTTTCCTGATTCAAAATACTTCCCCACTATGCCGATCTTAACCGGCTTGTCCGCGGTCTTGATAACATCTACAAGTTTTTCCCAATCTTTTAAGTCTGTTGTTTTCTTTGCTCTTAATCCTAATTTATTTAAAATTCTTTGTCCTAAATTATCTTTTTCAAAGTTTAAAGGAATTTCATAAATTGATTTGACATCCGGCGCGGAAATAATATATTCTTTTTCCAAGTTGCAAAAAACAGAGATCTTTCTTTTGCGAGGCTCATCCAACGGAACAGGCGCCCTAGCTAGGATCATATCAGGCTGAATGCCGGTCATATTCAAAGACCTTACGGCATATTGGGTCGGTTTAGTCTTCATCTCCCCTATCATTTCAGGAACAGGCAGATAGCTCACTAAAATAAAAAAGACATCCTTGGGATGGCTTAATCTAAGCATTCTGGCCGCTTCCAAAAACAGCATGTTCTGGTATTCTCCGACTGTGCCGCCAATCTCAACTAAAATAAAATCAGCTTCGGTTTTCTTAGCTGCTTTTTTAATGCGAGAAATAACTTCGTTTGGAATATCAGGCACCACTTCAACGCATTTTCCTTTATATTCCAAGTTACGCTCTTTATTGATAACGGCCTGATAAACCCTTCCTGTGGTAAGATAATTGTCAGTGGTTAAATTCCTGTCTAAAAATCTTTCGTAGTTCCCTATATCTTGGTCGCATTCTACTCCGTCTTGAGTGACGAAAGTTTCTCCATGCTCAATAGGATTCATTGTTCCGGCGTCCACATTGATATAAGGGTCAATTTTAAGGGCTGTGACTTCAAATCCTTTACTTTGCAGAATCTTTCCAATTGAAGCAATAGCCACTCCTTTGCCAATACCAGACATTACTCCGCCAGCAACAAAAATATACCGCGCCATAAGCATTTTATCGCAAACTGCAAATTATTATAAAAGAATTTATAGCTAACTTGCTAATTTACCAATGAATTATTTATCTTCAACGACAATTATTTTAATTTCCGCTTCTAAATTATGGTCAAATTTAATCTTAACTGAAAATTCGCCGCATTCCTTGATCGGCTCCATTTCTATTTGAGTTTTTTTGACTTCGGTCCCCAACTTTTTTATTTCCTCAACAACTTTCTGCGGAGTGATTGATTCAAAGAGCTGTCCTTTATCTCCAACTTTAAGAGAAATGGTAATTTCCTGGCCGTCAATCGCTGAAGCGACTTCCTGAATCTTTTTAAGACCTTCTTCCATTTGTTTTTCAGCAATTTCCTTTTGCATTTCCACCCATTTTAAAGCTTCCGGAGTTGCTTGTCTCACTAACCCCTGAGGGAGAAGAGAATTGCGGACATAACCGTCTTTAACTTCTTTAACCTCGTGTTTCTTTCCTAAAGTATCTATGTCTTGTAATAGAATAACTTTCATATAATTAAATTCATTAATATTTTACAATAAACCTTTTATAATTTTTAACTGCTTTTTCCCATTCTACCTCAACTTTTGTCACTTTTGCAAGGGGTGGGCCAGAGTTGCACCATTTAACCAGCTTTTCTAAATCTTTAGCCGAACCAACGGCGACAATTTTGACTGAACCAGCAGACTCGTTTTTAACCCAGCCGGTCAAGCCCAACTTTCTTGCCGTTTTAGCGGTCTCTAAACGGTAGAAAACACCTTGGACTTTCCCCTGCGCAATGATAGTGCATTTGTGCATTATAGCAGTTCTTAGAAAAATTTAAAGCTCCTTAAGTATTTCCATGGCTTTCTCTAATTGAGGGTCAATCCCTTCGTCATAATCCTCAATGGTCATTTCAATTTCTATGTCCGGCGTCAAGCCGACTTCGCTGATAGAACTGCCATTAGGAGTAAGCCATCTGGCTACGGTAACTTTTAATCCTGAACCGTCACCAAGGTCTTTAAACTCCTGGACCGATCCTTTGCCGAAAGAAGTTTCTCCAATAAGCTTAATTCCCCTATTGTCGCGCAATGCGCCAGCCATAATCTCTGAAGCGGAAGCTGAACCTTGGTTTATTAAAATAACTATTGGATAATCTAAAAATCTGCTGCTGCCACTCGCCTTGTATTCTTTTTGTTCTCCGTCTCCAAAATCTTCAATTGTTATAATCTCCCCTTTCTCTAAGAACCAACCGGTAATGTCTTGAGCCACTTGCAAATAGCCTCCCGGGTTATTGCGCAAATCCAGAACTATTTTCTCCGCCGGACTATCTAAAACTTCCCTGGCTATATTTTTAAAATCAACATTGGCTTCTTCTGAAAAATGGTAAAGCTTGATATATGCGATATTATCCTCTTTCTCCTCCCATTTAAGCGAAGGAACTTTAATTACTCCCCTGATAACTTTAATTTCTTGTGTTTCAGCCCATCCGTCTCGAAAAATAGTAAGGATAACCTCTGTTCCTTTAACTCCCCTGATAAGCTTTACTGCTTCTTCAATGGATATATCCCTGGTGGAAGTATCATCTATCTTAACAATCACATCGCCGGAACGAAATCCAGCTTTTTGCGCCGGAGTTCCCTCCAAAGGAGCAATAACAGTAAGCTGGTCGTCCCTTATCCCTATTTCCATGCCCACTCCTTCAAACACTCCTTTTACATCTTCTTTAAATATTTTAGCTTCTTCAGGAGGGAAGAAAGAGCTGTAAGGGTCGTCTAAGCTGTCCACCATCCCAGCAACAGCCCCATAAACCATTTCTTGATAACCCAATTTTTCGGGATATTTTTTCTCAAGCAGCAGCCAAACATCCCAAAACAAAGAAAAGTCAACATCTTCCGGCTGGCCCAGCTCTTGGTTTTCAACTCCACCAACTAATAGAACCGAGTCTCTTGTGCTGCCAAGCATATAACCAAAAACAAAGGTTGTTATGATAGTGATTATTACTATGAATGAAAGTAAGTTTTTATTTTGCATATATATCTTATTAACAAACTTCTAATAAAAAACCTATAACTCCTGTTATGAATTATACACTATATTGATTTTGAACACAAAAGGGGACCTCATTGTAAACAAAAAAGTGACAGAGGCCGGGCCTCTGTCACTTTCTCCGTATATTAAAAAATACTTCTCTTAATCTTTATTTCTTTTTCATTGCTTTTTCAAATTCTTTTCTATCAATGCCAGCTTCTCTCAAAATACTGGCTAGTGTTCCTTTTGGTAAATCTTTTTTATGAAACGGGGCAACTGCTCTCTTTTTGTTTTTTGGATTATAGAAAATAAAATGGCTTCCCGTGGTATGATCCAGTTCAAAGCCAAAATATTTTAAGATTTTAATTAATTTTTTGGAAGTGAGCGAAGATAGCTTAGGCATAAATTAAGCGCAAACAGGATTTTTTTTAATCTCTATTGAAGTAAAAAAGCTTTCCTCATCAGTTGGAATCGGTTCTTTGTGTTTTTTCAAACTAATAATATAACCTTTAATCGCATCAGTAGCCATCTTTTTAGCTTCTCCCAAATCCTTTCCATAGGTAACGCAACCAGAAAGACTTGGAACAATTACCGTAAATCCACCTTCTGGCTCTGGACGAAAAATTACATTATAGCGAAATATCTTCTTCATACCTTTAATTTAATTGATTTTTGAATTACTGTCAAACAATATAGCCGCATTGCAAATAAAAAAGTGACAGAGGCCCAGCCTCTGTCACTTTCATATTATGTGCGTCCAGTAGGAATCGAACCTACAACCATCACCTTAAAAGGGTGCTGCTCTGCCTGGTTGAGCTATGGACGCAAGAGCCGCTAAGCGGCTATAGTCCTTGTTTTTTTAACTTTTCTAAAAGTTCCTTCTGTTCTTTTGTTAATTTCTTCGGTGTTTCAACGGCTAATTCAATATACATGTCTCCTCTTCCAAAACCGGAAAAATGAGGAACGCCTCTGCGAGAAATCCGCATGATCTTTCCCGATTCAGTCCCTTCCGGAATTTTAAGATTAACCCTATCTCCTTCCAAAGTCAATACTTCAAGATTGCCTCCCAAAACAGCCGTGGAAAAATGAATCGGCATTACGGTATATAGATGATCGCCTTCTCTTTTGAATACAGAATGCTGTTTGACAAGAACTCTGGCATATAGGTCTCCCGGTTCTCCTCCCCTTCTGCCGGCTTCCCCTTTGCCGGAAACTCTTAACACCTGATTAGTGTCCACTCCGGCCGGAATAACTATTTTGAATTTCTCTTCTTTTTTAAACCTTCCTTCCCCTTTGCAGACATTGCAAGGCTTTTCAGGCTTTGTTCCTTCTCCGCCACATTCCGGACAAACAATATAGCGGGCGACTTGTCCAAAAATCGTTCTCTTTATCTGCTGCACCTCTCCTGTCCCCCTACAAGAAAAACATTCTTTTACTTTAGTGCCAGGCTCAGCCCCTGTCCCTTGGCAACGAGAACAAGCAATCAGTCTGTATAAGGATATTTCTTTTTCTTGTTTGGCTAAAACATCTTTCAGGGAAATTTCTATATCAATCTCTATGTCTTTCCCTCTCCTGACATCCTTTTTCTTATGTCCCCCGCCAAAACCGAAAATCTCTCCAAACATATCTCCCAAATTATCAAATTCTGTTTCTTCTCCACTGAATTTGTCTCTCATCGCTTCAAAGTCAAAACCAAAACCGGCAGAACCGGCGCCAGGGCCTGCTCCACCCTCAAAAACCCGGCCGAATTGGTCATACTGCGCCTTTTTCTCTTTATTGGAAAGAGTTTGGTAGGCTTCATTAATTTCTTTGAATTTCTGTTCGTCCCCTCCTTTGTCAGGATGATATTTATGGGCCAGCTTGCGGTATGCCTTTTTGATCTCTTCCACGGAAGCGCTTTTAGTAACGCCTAAAATTTGATAATAGTCTTTCATATATTATGAGATAATTGCATTATTTTTGCTCTTTGCCTTCTTCTTTATTTTCTTCTTCAGGTTTTTGCTCTTTACCTTCTTCCTCTTTAGAGTCTTCCTCCTGAGGCTTGCCTTCTTCAGCAGCCGGTTTCTGTTCCTGAGCTTGTTTGTACAAATCAGCTCCGACTTTCTGAATCGCCTCGGACAACTCAGTTGTTTTAGTCTTTATCTCTTCTATATTATCGCCTTCTTTGCTTTTTTTCAAGTCTTCAATTTTCTGCTCTATTTCTTTTTTAATATCTTCAGCTATTTTGTCTCCGGATTCTTTAATGGTCTTTTCGCAACTGTTGATCAATGAATCAGCATTATTTTTTGTTTCTATCGCTTCTTTTTTCTTTTTATCCTCTTCAGCGTGAACCTCGGCATCTTTTTTCATCTTTTCTATTTCTTCTTCGGAAACACCGGCAGAGCTTTCAATTCTTACTGACTGCGATTTGCCAGTAGCTTTATCTTTGGCCGAAACCTCAAGAATACCATTGGCGTCAATGTCAAAAGAAACCTCAATCTGAGGAATTCCACGGCCTGACGGAGGAAGACCATCCAGCATAAACCTGCCTAAGGTCTTATTATCAGCGGCCATTGGCCTTTCTCCCTGTAAAACATGTATTTCCACTGAAGGCTGATTGTCAGCGGCAGTAGAAAACACCTGAGTCTTGTTAGTCGGAATAGTGGTATTTTTTGCAATTAATGGAGTAGCTACTCCTCCCAATGTCTCAATGCCCAAAGAAAGAGGATTAACATCCAGAAGTAAAATATCTTTCACATCTCCCTGCAGGATTCCAGCCTGCACGGCAGCGCCAATGGCAACCACTTCGTCAGGATTAATTTCTTTGTTTGGCTCTTTGCCGAAAAGATTCTTAATCTCTTCCTGAATCTTAGGCATTCTCGTTTGTCCGCCGACTAAAACTATTTCTTCTATGTCTTTAACTCCATAATCCGCATCTTTCAAAACCTTTTTTATCAGTTCCATAGACCTGTCAATATATTCGCCCACCAGCTTCTCAAATTCAGCGCGAGTCATTTTGTAGTAAAGATGCTTTGGTCCGGCAGAATCAGAAGTAATAAAAGGAAGATTGATCTCCGCTTCCAAAGTAGTGGACAATTCAATCTTAGCCCGTTCAGCCACTTCTTTTAAGCGCTGTAAAGCCAAATTATCTTTGGACAGATCAATGCCGTTGTCTTTATTGAATTTTTCAACCAGCCAATCAATGATTTTTTGGTCAAAATCGTCTCCTCCCAAATGAGTGTCTCCGCCAGTGGATTTTACTTCTATGGTGTCTCCACTGACATCAAGCACGGAAACATCAAATGTTCCTCCTCCAAAATCGTAAACCACGATCTGTTGGTCTTTCTTTTTAGACATTCCGTATGCCAATGCGGCGGCTGTCGGTTCATTGATAACCCTTTTTACTTTAAAACCGGCTATTTCTCCGGCTACTTTAGTCGCTTTTCTCTGAGAGTCGTCAAAGTAGGCGGGACAAGTAATAATGGCTTCGTCAAACTTCTCAGCCATTTTTTCTTCAGCATCTTGTTTTAATTTCTGCAGAATCATGGCTGAAACCTCCGGAGATTTATACCATTTATCTCCCATCTTCACTTCTATGCCTCCATCTGCGGCCTCTTTTATCTCATAAGGCAACAGCTTCCTGTCTTTTTGCACTTCAGCATCGGAAAACCGTCTGCCGATAAATCTTTTCACGGAGAAGATAGTATTCTCGGGGTTGGTAACCTGTTGTCTCTTGGCCAACACTCCCACCAGCCTTTCATTATTTTTGGTCATAGCAACCACTGAAGGAGTTGTTCTGTCTCCTTCTTTGTTTTCGATTATCTTTGGTTCGCCGTTCTCAATCACTGCCATGGCGGAAAAAGTTGTGCCTAAATCAATACCTAAAATTTTTGACATATTATTTGAAACATAAGACCCAAAAACAAAAAACATAAATCATTCAGGTTTTTTGCTCAAGTCCTGCTCTTAATTAATTTGGAATTATTATTTGGTGTCCGGATTAAAACCGATTGCCGGTTCAATGGATTTTGACTCACCCACGCTGCCAAACTTTTCTTCGTATTTGGCCAAGTTCTCCTGCAATGCCTTGATCAGTTTCTTTAAATGGCGGGGGCTCAGAACTACTCGGGAAGCTAAAACTCCCTGCGGCGGGGAAACAAGAAAGAAATCTAAAATAAACTCCTCTTGAGTGTGAATCACTTGCATTAAGTTGGAATAAGCGCCTTTTAAATCTTCGTCTTTAACTTTGATTTGTAATTGTTTTTGTTCAGTCATATTGATACTTTAACCTTGGCCGGACGAATAACTTTGCCGTCCAATATATACCCCTTCTGGACTTCTTCAACCACTGTGCCGCTTTCTTCTTCTGCTTTCACTTCTTCGATCACTTCGCAGAAATTAGGGTCAAATTGGCTGTTTAGCGCTGTTATTTCCTCCAAACCTTGGCTCTTTAAATAATTTTTTAATTGAATTTTAATCTTTAATAATCCGTCAACATTGGGATCTTTTTTCAAGTCTTCCGGCATGATCTTTTCCGCTAAAGCGAAATTGTCCAATATCAGCAGATCATTCAAAACCATTTCTTCCTGCTTGTATTTGAGAATCTCGTTGATCCGGGCTGATTCTTCCTTCTTATAGTTCATGAAATCAGCTTTCGCTCTTTGCCAGCCGGCCAGATATTCGTCTCTTTGTTTTTCGCATTCTTTTAGTTTGTCCTGCTTTTTTTCTTTCTTCATGATAAGATTATTATAACAAATAAAAAGTAATAGTCAACCTAATTTAATTATCCCCAATCAGGCTGTTTAAAATTTTTGCCGACTATGATAATATAACAATATGCACAGAATTATCAAGGGGCCAAAGGTGACTTGGGTAGATATCTATAACCCGAACAAAGACGATATTAAATATTTAAAAAGGGAATTTAATTTTCATCCTTTGGTTTTGGGCGAATTAATCCCCATGGGCTACAGGCCTAAAGTGGAACGGCACACAGATTATCTTTTTATGATATTGCATTACCCTATTTTCAGCAAAGAAAAAAGGCAGACCAAGCCAAGGGAGCTGGATATTATTGTTTGCAAGAATGTAATAATTACCAGCCATTACCAGTCTATCCTTCCTTTGAAGAGCTTATTTGACACCTGCAACCTTTACGAAGATTCAAGAAAAACATATATGTCTGAAGACGCCGGCCAATTCCTTTTCTACATTCTGAACGCTTTTTGGGAAAATTGTTTGGTGAAACTGAACAGTATTAATAAGCGGCTGACCAGTATAGAAAAAGAAATCTTCCGGGGCAAGGAAAAGGAAATGGTTTTGGAAATATCTTTGGTAAAAACGGATATTATAAACTTCTGGAGGATCATTGAACCGCAAAAAGAAACTTTGGAATCTCTTTCCAATGAAGGAACAAAATTCTTTGGCCACAAGTCTTCCGCTTATTTCTACGATGTTTTAGGAACTTTCGGACAAACCTGGAACAGTATCAAGGCCTACAAGGAAACTATTTTGGCTTTGGAAGACACCAACCAGTCTCTGTTGTCCAGTAAGATCAATGAAATAATGAAAGTGCTTACCACCTTTTCGGTAATTTTTCTGCCGCTGACTCTTATGGCTTCCATGTGGGGAATGAACTTCGGTAAAATGCCTTTTATAAATTCCGAGAGCGGATTTTATCTAATTACAGCCATAATGGGTCTTGTCTTAGGACTAATGCTGATTTATTTCCGTAAAAGAAACTGGCTATAATGTCTAATCGTTTAACTAATCTCTTAGCTGTCGTTCTACTGGCATTCATGTTTTTGCTGGCTGTTTTTAGCATGAAAGATGATGCTGTCACTTATGACGAAGCAGCCCATCTGCCTGCCGGATACTCCTATTTAACCCAAAAAGATATGCGGCTGAATCCGGAACATCCGCCGTTGATAAAAGATCTGTCAGCCCTTCCCCTTCTGTTTATAAAAGACATTAATTTCCCGTCTGATATTGATGCCTGGCAAAAAGATGCCAACGGACAATGGGTTTTCGGCAGCCACTTCCTTCACCAAAGCAGCAACCCCACAGATAAAATGATCTTTTGGGGAAGAATACCAATAGTTCTACTACTGATGCTGTTGGGCTTTTACATCTTTAAATGGGCCAGAGAACTGGCAGGAAACAAGGGCGGACTCTTGGCTTTATTCTTATTCAGCTTTTCTCCCACTTTCTTGGCTCACGGCAGATTGGTGACAACTGACACTGGAGCCGCCATGGCTTTTTTCATTGCCACTTATTATTTCGTAAAATCTCTGCAAAGACCAACTAAAAGAAACATTGTTATCGCCGGAATCTTTTTCGGACTGGCGCAGCTCTGCAAATTCTCTTTGGTTCTACTTCTTCCCCTCTTTGGCATCCTCCTTCTTATTTGGGCAGGAGCCAATTCCAAAAACTTCAAAATCTTTTCTCAAAGATCAATCTTCAGCATCGGACGCACTGTCTTAGTCGGCCTTATCGGCCTAACATTGGTCTGGTCGGTTTATCAATATCATGTCTGGGGCTATCCTCCGGAAAAGCAAGTTCAGGACACCAGAGTCTTGCTTGAATCGCATCCTTTGCAAGACGTGGCCTGGGCCGCAGATAAACCGATATTGAGGCCAATGGCTCAATACCTGTTGGGAGCGATAATGGTTTTCCAAAGGGCATCCGGAGGGCACACCACCTTTTTTCTAGGCGAAATTTCCGATGAGGGCTGGAAAAACTACTTCCCTATTGTTTATGCTATTAAAGTGCCGCTGGCTTTTCATATTCTGACCCTGATCGCCCTTTTAAGCGTTACCTTATCAATCAGGAGGGGCAGCCTCCAAAAAACAAAAGAGTGGGTGAAAGCCCACTTCCCGGAACTATCAATGCTTATCTTTATCGCTATTTATTGGGCAACGAGCTTAAGCAGCAACCTTAATATAGGGGTGCGCCATTTATTGCCAACTTTCCCGTTTGTTATAGTGCTTGTTTCGGTGGTGATCGCTAAACTGACAAAAAACATTTATGCCAACTTTGCTTTAGCAGGCCTTATTATTTGGCAGGCAGTTTCAGTGGTCTCTGTATATCCGCACTTCCTCGCTTATTTCAACGAATCAGTCGGCGGACCGGACAAAGGATACCTTTACACTGTTGACTCCAATCTGGACTGGGGACAGGATTTAAGAAGACTAGTACAATGGACTGACGACAAAGAAATCAATCAAATCCATCTTGACTATTTTGGCGGCAGTGACGCTAAATATTATTTAAAAGATAAATACAACCCTTGGTGGGCTTCGCGTAATCCCGAGGAATTACCTCCTAATAGTTATCTGGCAGTCTCAGCCACTCTTTTGCAGGGTGGACACGGCTCCACTCCGAAGAACAGCGGCTATCTCTGGCTTGACCAATACGAGCCAGTGACAAAGATAGGCTACTCAATCTTCGTTTACTATATTGAGTAGTAATAAAAAACAGTATTTTGGCAATTTTGAAATATTTTTATTCTTACTGTTTGGCTCTGTATATAAGCGACATTAGAACCGCAATTTAAAAAAAGAAGTCAGGGTTTTAGCCTGACAAATTATTTCTTTTTGTTTTTGGTTTTCTTAGTTTCTATAAGAGCTTTTCGTTTTTTGTTTATGCTCTTCCAAGTAGAAGTCCGTCTCAGTCCCAAATCTTTGGCTCGCTTCACGCGAAGCGTGTCAATGATTTTATATACATACGGCTTCTCTGGTAACCCAAGTTTTTTTGCTATGATCTGCCAGTTGGATTCCTCAGGCAATTCAAGTTCCTTAGCAATAACCGCACGGATTGCATCCATTATCTGTTCCGGACCTACTGCTAAATGACCAGGGTCAAGCTTAAGAGTTTTTTGTACTTCTGACCAATCCACTTGCGAGTCCAAATGCAGCACTCCAGCATACCTATTCTTGGTGCGGAGACTCCAGTCTCGCACGCTCGTCATCTCGCCTGATATATCTGCAGCTTCTTCTTCTGAGTCTTTCCTTCTTCTCATTTCCTGATTTAGTATTCTACTAATATCAAGAAGCACATTATTATTTAGAAAGCTAAGACGCTTTGCAATCTTTTCTGCGGTAAGTTTCTGTTTTTCTAAGCGAACGCCAGACTCCATTTTTCTCTCCTTTCCCTCAGTTTCTTTGCTGATTACTATGACTAGACTTTTTGGGTAGCCAGTGTATCCTCCTGCTTCAGCCACATTTTCATCACGACAAACAATTATCTTCATTCTAAAACACCTCTTTTTTATATTTTTCGATCATCAATAAACTATTATGCTAAAAATCTTTGGCATCTTATTAACGAACTGTATAAATTATACAATATCTATCTATTTTGTCAACAGCTTAGAAGCATTTTAATATGCATATGACACAGCGACAAATTTTAATGCCATAAAAAATCCAAGAAAGAATTCTTGGGTTAATTTAACTCCGGAAAATAGACGACGCTAGAGCCTGCATTGTAAGTTTAAGTGATTAAACCTTCTTGTGTGTCAGAACCAACATGACCAACCCAACCACATTAAGACCAGCGAAGGTCAAAGTAAAATAGCGGGATTCAGGAATAGTAAGTAATTCAGTAGCCAGAAGGCCGAAGGTTCCTATAGCAAGCAAGACGAATGGTATGAATTTAATGTTTTTCATATGTTTTTATTGTATCATAAAAAGGTACCTGACCCCATTTACTTTATATTTTTTAACTTCTTCTCAATCTCCAAATATTCAGGTTTAAAAAACTCCGCATCAAACCTGTACGCTTCTTGAATATCTGATTTTTTTATGATTGAAATTTGCATAGTTAATCTTTTATATCCAAAATTTCCTTTATTTTTAAAATTAGAGGTTGAAAATTTTTAAATGTGTTTATATTGATTTCTTTTTGGATTTTCTCTAAAAATTTTTTCTTATCAAAAGTTTTTTCTGTTTTAACGCCTGAATATGGAAGTGGTATTTCCCTATCAGAGTAAACATCGTCTGTAAATAAAGAATCAGGATATAAATTTTCAATTCCAACAGCTTTGCCGTCTTTATCTTTTGCTTTTGTATTAGTCGAATTTTCCATAAAACAGAATTTTTTAAAACTATCCGTTTCGTCAATATCTTCTATTTTAGAAGTAGTGTCACAGTCCCAAACAAAAAGAAATTTTCCAGTATAATCACCTGACGACATTACATCAAAAGCATTTTTCAATTGTTGCCCTCTTTTATCTGGCGAACCTTCTATTATTTTTATCTGATCAAGTAAATTGTTGTCTAAAATTTGGATAGCTTTTTTGATATGTTCTGTATTGTTTCCTTCTGTAATAATTTGTAATTTTTTCGTACCATCAATATTTTTTTGTATTTTCAATCCTTTTTCAAAAGTTATAATACCCTCACTTAAAAGATTGATTGCATCTGCTTGTGATATTTTATTGATTTTTTTTAGTTCCTTTCCTTTTTGAACTTCAAATAATGACTTTTCGGACGCAAGTGCAACAGTAGTAGGAGAGTGAGTAGCAAGAATAACTTTACATCTATTTTTAATAAATACATTTTCTATCACATCTAATAAATGTTGAATCATAGATGGATGAAGCGAAGCATCTATTTCATCAAGAAGTAATAATTCCGGAAATTTTGACTTATTGTCTTGATATACTGTAATTGCCAATGCACATAATATTTTTTCGCCAGATGATAAATCGTCAAAATCAATTTCTTCATTATCTATATGAAGTTTTACTTGAAATAACACCGCTTGACTATTTATAAGATCACCTGCATTAAACTTTGGATGTGTAATTGTATGAGGTAATCCAAATTCCACAAACATATTATTAACAAAATTCCACGGAGATTGTTCTTGTAACTTTTTGATTTTGTCACCCTTAAGCCCTTCTCCCCCATCTTTTTTGAATAATTTTGCGACCGTTAGTTTTTTTTGATAATCAAGAAATACTTCACTTAAACTCTCTAATAGTTCATAATCATCTGGATTATAGTTTGCAAACTTAAAAAACTCTACCTGCGTAATTTCGGAAGCATATTTGTCAGATTCAAATATTCCCGTTTTAAGCAGTTTCTTTATTTTTGGATTATTTTGTGTTTGATCATTTATGAATTTTATAATACTCTTTTTTTGTTGTGCATATTGCTCTTTTTGAGCTTCTGATACTTTGGCATCATAGGGATATTTTTTTTCTGTTACGATTGTTTTAATTTGATCGTCATAGTTTTGGAATATTTGTTTTTGAGAATTTAAAATATTCCATGCCTGTAACTTTTCATCATCAAGATTTCTCGGTGCCACATTTTGTTGGTTCTTTATGAGAAATGTTTGAAGATTGAAATATGAAATTTTTTCTTTCGGAATACTGTCAGCAAAAACAAAACCTTCTTGCATTGCTTTTAGCAGATGGGTTTTTCCAGATCCATTTACTCCTAAAAATATAGAAAAATCTTTAATGTCAGTTTCATTAAAGTTAATAATGGATTTATATTTCTGATTAAATTTTACTTTCATAATTTTATTTCCTTAAAAATTAATCCCTCCAAAAACTTAACCTATTCTCCTTCCCCCCACTTCTCAAAAGCAAAAGCTATGTCATCTAAATCGTGTTTTTGTTTTAGGTGTCCGTGCTCGTCAAGTTTTTTCTCCATTTTTGTCAATTTCATAAACTTCATCCCCTGAATTATCCTTGCCTGAATTTTCGCTCACATAAATTATTTTGGCACTGGCAATCCTATTTTCTGTAATGGCAAATAATGGAAATAATAGGAACAACCATTTACTGAAATAATATAATCTAAAACATCTTTATATTCAGGTTTTTTAAACCAGTCATTCAAGATATAGATATATTGCACTTCAATATTTAACTGCGATAAAAGCTTTCTATATTGTTTTATTTTAAAATCGCAGGTTTGTAATTTTTCATCCGTAGATCCCGCGACTTCTTGAAATTTTATTTCTAAAATAAATATTGTGTTATTCACAATTACGAATATTGCATCATCTGGTAAAAGTCTCTTGGAAATGAGTTTTTTATAATCCACGCCATTTTCTTCTAAATATTTATACAATCCATATTTTTTAAAAGACAAAGCAACTTTTTCGCCATTGTAAAAAATTGCATTTCCATTAACACTATAATTTTGTTGACTTCCTATAAAAGTTAAAAAATCAACCTTGCCCTCAAAATGAAGTCCTGTTTTTGTATTAGCTCCACCAATTCCACCTTTTTTCATAATTTTTTTGTTAGTTAATAAAACTTATTTTAAATTTTTTAATTCCTTAAACCTTTTTGCAGATAAATCTAAATATTTTATTTCCAAATCAATCCCGATAAATTTTCTGTGATTTAAAAAAGAAGCTAAGCCTGTCGTTGATGATCCTGTAAATGGATCAAGGACAATGTCATTTTTATTTGTGCTTGCCAAAATAATTCTGACCAACAAATTAATTGGCTTTTGCGTTGGATGTTTTCCGAATTTTTTTTCTAACGGTTTTGGCGTTCCCATTGCCCAAACACTTCTCATTTGCAGTCCTGGCTTTTTAATAAAATCCTCTGGCCACTCGCCGTTTTTCATTAAGTCATAATTAAATTTATGCTTTGTCTTAATCGGTTTTTCAGTTTTTGCACTAATTGTATTTTTTCTCGCCCAAATAAGTGTTTCGTGACTAGCAGTAAAAAAACGGCAGCTTAGATTTGGCGAAGCATTTGGCTTGAACCAAGCTATATCATTTAAAATATGAAATTTATTAATTTGCAACGCAAAACCGCATTGATAAATTGAGTGATAAGTTCCTGAAATCCAAATCGTTCCGCCTGGTTTTAAAACTCTATGGCAAGCCTTTGTCCATTCTAAGTGAAAATCAAAATCTTTTTTTAATCCATTGCTCAAATCCCAATTACCCTTTTTGACACTTACCATTTTACCATTCTGGCAACTAAAAGTTCCTGACGACAAAAAATAAGGCGGATCCGCAAAAATCATATCAATGGAATTTGCTGGAATTTGCTCTAAAATTTTTAAACAGTCACTTTTATACAACACAAAATTATCCTTTTGAAAATAAGGTTTTTCTTTAATTTTACTTAAAACTTTTTGATTTTCCATGTTGTTATAGTAATATTATAGCTTCTAAACAGGGGAAAGTAAAACAAAAAAACATCTTAAATAAGAGATATTTTATGTCTTTAATATCTGTATTTACAAATTTTTTCTATAAATTTACAAATCTTATTTTTATTAATATATTCTAAAGAAATATCAATCTCCTTAATTATTCTTGGAAGATTTTGCTCCTTCCAGTCCTCTTTGAGTCCTTCTAGGATTCTCCTAGAAATTTCGTAGTATTCTGGAAAATTCCTTAGTTCATAGACAATTGCAATTTGTCTATCTAATTTTAGAGGAATTCCTGGTTCTTCGGGCTCAACCAATTCCTTTATTAACTGATGATACACGGTAAAACGTTTATCTCTTAAATATTCTTTAAATTTAAAAAACGCCCAAAGTGCAGGAATAAGAGCGATAACGATTGTCGTAATTACGGGATAGGCTTCTAATTTATTTATTATATCTAATAGAGTCATTATTAGAAATTAATTTTGTTTTGATAGCTTCTATGTCTGTTCTTTCTAAATTCTCCAAAAATTTATCAAATTTATTAAAATCAATTATATCAATTAGAAAATATTCATTTATATTATTTTTAGCTATATCTAAATAGGCATAGTTTACTTCTAACTGGAAACTCTCATCTGTTTTGGAATAATCATTTTCATCCCATAGATCAGCTTGATAAATTTTATCAAAATTATTAAAAAGTATTAATGGATAATTTACTGTTTTTAAAATTTTAATGATTTTTCCGGTAGGTTTTTGTTGTAATGTAGGTGCTGAGTTCTTATAATAAATCATCCCATTCAAACTTTGATTCAATGCCTTATAAACTGGCTCATTTTCAAATAGTTTGCTTTTTGCAGAAGCAAATAGTTTAGCGGCTTGCTTATTTTTTAAATAATGATGATTTTTTATCAAAATATTTTCATTCGGATGCTTGTGCCCGGTGTCTTTAATAATTCTTTTTATAGTTTTTTCATTGTCTCTATCGTCAAACCAAAAAACATTCGGCTCATCTATGTATTTACACTCTATGAAAAATCTTATATTTAAATCTCCAATCTTTCGGAAAGAAGATTCAATTGCAAATTTTTTCTCCGCTATTATGTCTATTTCTCTTGCCTTATTTGTCTGATTATCATTATAATATGGACTAATCAAAACTTCCCAATTATTTTTTTTTAAAAAATTTATAACTTGATAATGAAAAGTGTTTCCGCTTTTTTTGATTAACTCTTTTACTGAATCTTCTTTTTTCATATTTTGATTTATTAGTTGAATCATCAAAAGTGACACTTCTTTCTCTTAAACTACCATTTTTGACTTTAAAAAACAAGCAGATTTTGAACAAAAAAAAAGCGGTCCGGATGGACCTTTTTGTTTATTCTGCAAAGGGCTATTTCACTGATAACAAATTTCTAAGTTGGAAAAACTGCCTTCCGGATCAGCTGGCCAAGCGTCAGAAGTATAAAAAACCAAATAGACCTTGTCTAACCCGGAAACATTGATTTCGAAATCGCAATTTTTAGAAGCGGTATATTTAGCCACTCCGCATTTATCTAAAAGTCCAGGATGAGTATTGGAAACGGAACATTTGGCAACTGTATCTTGAGTGTATCCTTTGTTGCATTCCGAGCTCAAAGCCGGATTGGGATTTTCAGAAACTGCCCAAAGGCTGACATAATCGTCATATTTCACACCAACTCCCCCGCTCTCAACAAAGAATTTATCATGAACATAAAGGCCTAAATCGGCTTTAATTCTTAACTTACTGGCCCCATTGGTGGAAATTTCTTTAACATAATGCTCCCGCCAACGGGAGATTGAATCAAGGCAACGGATGGAAAATTTATCATCCGCCGCTACTCTGGAATAACTATTGCAGGGAAAATTAGAATCATAAAGCCAATAAGTTTGATAATTTGAAGAAAGATTGATTGACTTGCACTCGCCGCTGACAAATGGCGCAGGCGTCGACATAGTCTCCGGCTCAGTGGATAAAGTGGCTGACATCACGCCAGTGTCTATTATTTTTTGAATAGCGCTTTTAACTTCGGGCTCACTCTCTATGCCAAGCAAGACGAGAATCCCTAATTCATTCGGATTTGATTCCGGAAACGTCATAAAAACCGATGAATCGTTTTCTAAAACAACCCAATCCGAAATCTCATTAATTATTTTCTTTTCTCCTTCTGTCCCGGCCACCAAGCTTAATTTTGCTCCTGCAACTGCTTCCGCACTGTCATACGCTAACTTTATTAAAAAACTGTCAGGCAGAGAAAGTATCGTGCATTTTTCGCCTTTAATCGGTCTTGCTCCTGATACGGCCTCAAATTCCTGCAAAGTAAGAGGCGTAAGCGGCTCGCAGACTGCTTCAGGCGCTAATTCTTCTTTGGTTCCCGAGAACCAAACCCCAACCGCAATTATCAAGATTAAAATTGTTCCGCCAATAATTAATGATTTTTTAGATTCTAAAATATTTTTTATCATATGCAAAACATCCATTTGCATGGTTTTTCTTTAATGGTAATAAATTCGCTGACTTCTGACTTTTCAAAATTTTTCTCATATTGTTCCGGCTTGAGAATAATATCAATCAGTCCCGGCTCCTTGTCTATAAATTCCTCGTCTGTCGTGGAATAAACCAAACCCTTGATATTCAATTTTTCTGTTTCCTTTGGGATAATTTTTGAATAGACTATAAACTCTGACTGCGGAGACATGACCACATATTTTCCTCCCATAGTTTTGGTTAAATTCGTCAGGAAATTTCCCAATATTGAATGCAATCCGCCTGACCAGTTAAAGCCCATGTTATATTCTTCTACTTCAAATTCTCCGTCCGAGGAAAAAGAAATTTCAGGAACCACGGCTATATTGTGACTGGATATGTTTTCTATATTCAATGTCGCCAGAAAGGCTTCTCCTTTGATCGCTTCAAGATTTTCCTTTTTAACTGTCTTCCCTTGAATCTCAAGACATATTTTCAAACCCTTGTGTCCAGTGCAGAAAGAGATGTCGTCTTTTATCTCATTGTATGCTTCGCTGAATTCAGTCTGGTGATATGTCTGCTTTTCATAAATTTTTTGAGCTATCTCTTCATCTTCCACTTTTTTAAATTCTTGGGATATTGTTTTAACGCACTGAAAATTTTTGTCGCATATCCCCTCGGGGCAATCCCAACTATTAATACATGTCCCTTCTACAATCTCGCCGTTTTTACACATTTGGGGCATATATTCGCTAAAAAAAGTTGTTTCCAACAACCCTTTCGGGACAACAAAAGTTCCGCTCGGCGCAATGCCCCCTAACGCCTCATGAACGCTATAAATCGTATTGTTATAATCTGAAGGATACATAAAATATTTTCCCGGCGCGCAACAAGCATTTTGAAAGCCGCAGTCCGCAGGACAATTTTCACAATCTTCGTTCAGCCAATATTCGCAGTAGTTTTTGTTCCCGCAAACTGCTTTTTCTTCAGGAACGGAAACCTCTTCATCAACGCCTTCCTGTTTTTCCGCGCAAGTCCAAGTATCATGGTCGCAATGCCCGCTGACACACATTGCTGACCCGTAATCACCGCACTTTTCTCCAATTTGCCACTTATACCGGCAGCTGTATGAATCCTGCTCACAGTATTCGTTATCTCGGCAATCAGAATGATCGTTGCAACAAACCTGCCCATATTCGCAACAAATCGCGGCTTTGTCGCCGCAAGTGTCGGACAGACATTCATCATCTTCCGTACACTTTTGGCCTAGCGGTTTAGCCGGCTCGCAAAAATGATAGAAAGAAGAGCAATATTCATCTAAGCCACAATGGTTATGCGAAAAACAACACTCCTTTCCCGCAGCGCAACAGCGATAATTGCGGCAATTATCTGATTTACATTCTGAATCTTTGTCGCAATATTCTCCGTTTGATTTTTTAATTTCCTCCGCATCTTCTTTGCAATAATTGTAAAGACAGCTTTCTCCCGCAGAACAATCAGAGTCCGAGCAACAATCCAACCCTCCGTCCTGCACATACTTTTCTCCAACGGTTTTTTGCTTGCCGTCACAGCAAACATAATAATAGGTATATTCTCCGCTTTTATAGGCGCCTGTATCACGATTACTCACACAACCCTTCCAATCTTGACTGCCGCTTATCATCACAGAATCCGGATGGATGCAACATCCCCCGGCACAAGCACAATCTCCAGCGCAGTCATAACAATTCTCCCCGCTTTCGCATAAACCGTTTCCGCAAACAGGTCCACAGCTCCCACAATCCGAAGAACAAGAAGAACACGTTTCTCCGCTATCACAGGTCCCGTCGCCACAATAAGAACTCTTTGCGCAAGTATGGCCGCTGCACACTTCTCCTATATTACAATCATAACCTGAACAACAATCCCCGTAATATTCCGCTCCATAGCAGCAAATATAGTTTGAAGAAATATTTTCTCTATGGCTGACACAACCCTTAGAATCAGCGTAAGAAGAACTCGGAGAACAACATTCAGTGCCAAAAGCGCATCCGCAATCCGACGAACAACTTGAACAATCCTCCCCTCTTTCGCATGAACCGTTTCCGCAAACAGGACCTGAAACAGAATTCGCTTCAATGGTCCAGCTTTGGCTCTCGTAATCTCCGCAATAACCGCAATACCAACTCACCTGAAAATTTAATCTCTGTCCAGCTGACACGTTAACATAACAGCTTGAGTCCCAATCGCACAAATCAATGCTCAAATCAGCGCAGCTGCTTGGATTAGTGGTGCCTTGCGCTTTTAGGGAAACTTTGCTGCCGGAATACGAATAAGGAATATCTACATAATAATTTGATTTACCGCCGTAGCATTCAGAACCATATTTGGAATTGTCCAATTCAACTTCGTATGAAGTATCAGCAAATAATACATTGGTTAAAAAAAGCTGTAAAAAAATACTTAGAATAAAAATAATTACTACTCCCTTGATGTTAAAATATCTCATTTTTTTATTATACCAAATTAAAATAAAAACGCACCTGTCTGCGGTCAAATTCCATAATTTTATTCGCGCCTTATTGAGATTTAATCAAGTTTTTAAAACTTGTAATAAACTTTTTCAAAGCGTAAGTACATATATTTATAAAGATCGTAGATTATATATGCTTGTCTTTGACTTTATTTATCCTCTGGCAATTACCGCCGGCATTGCATATAATTTAAAAAACAAACAAAAAAGAATTTACATATAATTATGAAAACAACTATTAAAGTTGCTGTCGCTGTAACCAATAAAGAAAATAATAGAATATTGTTGTTAAAAGAGTGTTATGACAGTAAAGAAGGCTATAAATGGAATATGGTAAAAGGCACATGCGACAAGCCCGCCGAATCAATAAAAGACACTGCGATTCGAGAATGTAAGGAGGAAGCCGGAATAAAGATTGAGCTTAAAAACCTTTTAGGAATTTATTCCTACGGGAGGGATGACAAGCGTTGTTTATTTGTCTTTATTGGTGAAACTAAAGATGATGTGGTTTTAGATAAAAAAGAAGAACAAGCAAAAAGAGGAGAGGATATAGTTGATTTTAAATGGTTTGCTAAACACGAAATATGCGGAATGTCAGAAAATGAATTTATTAGCAAACAAATATATCATGCAGCTAAGGATTGGTTTGACAGAAAAAGCTATCCGTTAGATATATTGCGCTAACAATACTTTAATAAGACACTATTTCTAACAAAAATCTCAACCAAACGGTTGAGATTTTTGTTTGGGTATTAGATATTTAGTTATCGCTGAAAAACTTGTAATAAACTTTTTCAAAACGGAGATCAACATATTCAAGATTTTCTCTGTCTTCAAGGGGAACATGTTTTTCCAAAAGCATCAGGAATTCGGTTATTTGCCAGCTTATATCTTCTTGAAGATTAAAATAGATTTCCCAGCCCGCAACAACCCTTACATCCAATCTTTCGGGAGAAACTATCAAAGCTTCTGATAATAGGATATCTGCTTCGGTTAATCTTTTCTCTATCTCCAAAATCTGGTCCAGCCTTTCTTTAGAAATCACATTAACCCCCAATGTCGGCTCTTCGTTGGTAATCATGTTTTCAATCTCCAAAAGCTCGCTTTCTTCAGCCTCTTCAAACACTATTCCCAACTCATCTAACAGATAATGTTTATCGCCTTGGCGCCAAATCGCTGCTCCTGATTTTTCGGCGATAATAATATTGAGTGCATGAGGCAGTTTGCGTTTAATATCAACTCTGCTCACTTGCGGAAAATCATTCAACACCTGCTTTTTGATTTCATTAAAATCAACCAAAAGGATACTTTTGCTTGAAAAGGACAGAATTTTCTTATCCAGCTCTGCTCTGGCCACCTTTTCAATCTCCTGAGCCGGCACTTTATTGTTTCCAAAAATATTAATTTCTTTCACCTGAAAAAAAGAATGAAAAACAATAAGATAAAAAGCGCTTCCGGCTAACAATAAAGAAACAACAGCAATTCTTAAAAAACGATTGCGGAACAACGGCTTAGTCTTTTTTCTTTTATATGATTTTCTAAAATTCATTTAAAATCCCCGCTTATAATTCCTAATCTTCTCAACGGCCCAATTTAGCCAATACTTGTTTGAAAAAACAAAGTCTTGAGTCTTAATGTATTCCTCTTCATAGCCGCCAAATCCTGTCTTAAACAAGGTTAAACCGGCCCATGGATGCTTTGTGTCCCTAACCTTTATCTTCTTGTCTTTAATGATAGGAGCAATCCCCCAAAAATTGTATGTTAAACAGCCTCTGTTCTTTGCCTCTTTTATCGCTTCCCACTGCAAAAGATAAGAAACAGGGATCTTGGGATATTTCTGTGAAGAAGCTCCCTGATGATAAAATCCATTTCCCTGCCAGAAAATAACCATAGCTGAAGAAATAATCTCCCCTTTATACTTTCCCAAGAAAATAGAAATCTGATTTTCCGCATCAAAAGCTTTAAATTCCTTTTCCAAATAGCTCAAAGGGAAAGGAGTGAAATTATGGCGGCTGACTGTTGTTTGATAAATTTTATTAAACTCAGCCACATCCTTTAAATCACGGCTCTGAACGATTTCCACTTCAGGATTCTTCTGAGCTTGCTTTATTAAATAACGGGTTGTTTTTCTCATTCCAGCAAGCAGTTGCTCTTCCGGCAAGCTGATGTTCAGCTTCCAAGTCAAATCAGGATTGATATGGATCGGAGCGTCTCTAAAATTCAAATCTTTAAAGATATTTCTGTTTTCTTCGTTATACTCCCATAATGAGCTTACTCTTAAAAAGCTAGCATTTTCTTTTTCAGCGACAGTATTTAAATAAGCTAAGAGTGATTGTAATACTTCTTTTTTATCTATTCCCGCTTTTAAATTGGGACCATGAGATAAGAATAAAAAGGTTCCTCTTTTGGCTGAGACCTTAGTGATTATGGCAACTCCTATTAAGTCGTTGTCATAAATGCCTAAACGCCAAAGCTTATTCCCCAACGCTTGCTGAAATTCTCCCCAATTCCAAGAATTCAGAAATGTTTTTTCTTTGCCTTCAGAAAGAAAGCCCTCCCATATTTCTTTATTGTTTATTTCTCTAATTTCCATTATATTTTAGAAACAAAATCATTATTTTTAAGATAAAAGCGCCATTTCTTATCAGCCCAGTAGGGGCCTGCGTAATCAATGCCAATCCTTTTAGCGGAAACAATCGGTCCGATCTTTTCTTTTCTCGGTTCAAGCCAGATTCTCTTGCTCACAGTCAAGTCCTCGGCATAAAGGGATTTATTGAATTTTAAGTAAGAACATAGTTTGCCCGGACCATTGGTTGAGCCTTCTGACTCCAAGGCCCTTATAAGAACGCACTCCGGCTCTTCAGCAGGCCCGGTGCTGATATTAAACTGCCAATACATGCCATATACCAAATAAATGTAAATATGGCCTCCTATCAAGTATTCGGCCTGATTGCGCTTGGTTCTCTTGCCCAGATAGGCGTGTGAAGCCTTGTCTTTGACAGTGGGATAAACTTCGGTTTCCACTATTTTTCCGATAATCTGTTTCTTTCTCCAATCCCTAACCACAAAAGTTCCCAATAGATCCTTGGCAACCTTCATGGCAGGCTGAGTATAAAAATCCCGTTCTAGTCTCATTATACAGAATTATTTAAAAATTTTACAATTTTCCCAGCATCTGCCAAAGATATATTTATATGCGTGGGCAGATTAACAATTGACTTGGCTGTCTTTTCCGCTTGCAAACAACTTCCGGGGATATAGCCCATTTTCTCCTGGCTGGTGTCCGGAGGAACTATTGCTTTTTCTCTCCAGCCGTCATTTAAAATAACTCCTTTTCCCCTGGCTTTGTTCAGTATTGCATTAGGGTCAGCAACCAAAATTGGATAACGCATAAAAACGCTTTCCTCGCAGCTTATCCCTTTTCCCAATTCTTTTTTATAGAATCCGGCGATCTCTTGGCGATGCTGATTAAATCTCTCTAGTTTCTTAAATTGATGTAAAGCTAAAACAGCCAGAGCATCAGGCATTTTCTGAGGAAAATAATCAGGGATCTCTCCTTGTTTTTCTTTTTTATGAACGGCCTTGGATAAAAGCCGGAGCCAGTGAGAAACAATTAAAATAATCTTTCCCAAATTAAGGAAGTTATAGGAAGGCAGAATCAAACAGTTCATTAAAACGGGATGCAATAATTGCTGCAATGTCCAGAAGCAGGAAGGCTCTTTAATTTTTGTTTGGAACTTTTCTATTCGCTGCGCCAATTCAGAATTATTGGTCACTGCCATTCCCCCATAGACTGAAGAAATTATCTTGTCCCTGCCAAAACTAAAAAAAGCAACATCTCCAAAGGTTCCGCATAATTTCCCTTTATATTTAGCCCCTAAAGAATGGGCGCAGTCTTCAATAAGCAAAAGCTTATGTTCTGAAGCGATCTGCATAATTTCTGCCAGCTTTGCCGGACAGCCAAAAGTATGCTGAACCATTATGGCCTTAGACCGAGAAGTAATCTTTTTCTTTAAGTCTTCAGGGTCAATATTAAGAGTATTGTCTATATCCACAAAGACCGGCTTTGCTTTGAGAGCTAAGATAGGATTTACAGCTGAATTGCAAGTGAAGCCCTGAAGCAAAACTTCGTCTTCCTCTTTGATGTCCATTGCTTCCAAAACAGCCATTAAAGAAGAGCGGCCGCTGTTAAAGGCAAAAGTATGTTTTACTCCCAGATATTCTTTAAATTTGTTTTCCAACTCTTTAGCAGCCAATTGGCATTTTTGAAATTGGAAAATTAATTTTAAAGCTAAATGAATATCGTCTTTCTCTGTGTTAGGAGATAAAGATATTGTAATCGGTTGAAATTGCCTGAGCATAATTTTTAGTCTTTAGTTAGAGATTCAACCACTTCCTTTGGCACCCTGCTTTCTAAAAGAATAACATCATTCGGCCTAAGAAACTTTTTAATTTTGGCTAAAATCAGCTCCGAGTTTTCAAGAAATAAAATGTTTTCTTTTTTCATTCCTTTTTTCATTGCCGCTTTTTTCATTTCTTTAAAATGCTCTTTGCTGGTGATAATCGCCAATCCGCAGACTTGGCCAATTTTAGCCCCTATTCTTTGGTGGACTTCCGAAGATGTATTTCCAAGCTCAATAAGACATGGCATAATGATCGCCTTTCTTCCAGAACAAGCGTTTAAATAATTCAAATGAGAAATTACTCCGTCAGGATTGGCAGAATAAGCAGCGTCAATAACATTTATTCCTTTAGACTTGAAAAGCTTCATTGCTCCGGGCAAAGGCCTGACTTTTTTACAGGCCTGGGCAATCTCATCCAAGCTCATGCCCAGCTCTTGGGCGCAGCAAACAGCAGCTAAGATATTAGGAATATTATGCGTTCCCAATAAATTTACCCTGAAATCAGCGCTATCGCCATTTTGGGAAAAAACCGTGAAAGATATAAAATCATTGTCTATCTTTATGTTTTCCGCCCAGACATCCAATTTTTCCTTAACCGAATAAAGCTTTTGATTAACGGTTACTTTTTCTTCTCTGATATACTTGTTGTCTCCGTTTAAAATAGCTGTTCCGTTTTCAGGCAAGCTGTTGATCAGCTCAAATTTGGCTTTTACGATATTCTCTTGAGAGCCGAAAGTCGCCAAATGCTGCTCGTTAATGCCGGTTAAAATCCCTATTTTCGGCTTAGTAATGTCACAAAGCAGCTTTATCCCCCCTTTGTTATAAGCGGCCATTTCACAGATAAAAATCTCGTGCTCCGGCTTTAATTCCTGTAAAATGCATTGCGAAACTCCTATCTCTGAGTTCCTGTGCTTATGGGTTTTTAAAACTTTAAACTTTTCTTCCAGAATAACCGCTAGAATCTCTTTGGTTGAGGTTTTCCCATAGCTGCCGGTAATGCCGATCACCGTCAGCCGATTAAAGATAGTTATCTTCTTTTTGGCTTTATTAATAATCCTGTTTCTGCTTAAAATCGCCAGCGGTTGAAAAAACATAACCACGAAAGAAACAATAACCGGCGTTAAGACATCAAATATTAAAAGATAGAATAAGGTTAAAGTCGGATCTGATTTTATTACACATTCTTGTTGGGAAAGCCAAAATAGAAATAAAGCTTGAAGAAAGAAAGAAGCAAGAATCAAGACAATGGTTTTTTTGGTTAAAACCGGAATTCTTAATTCTTTCAAGAAAACATCTTTAACAATTTTAATAAATTCAAAAGAATACAGTAATAGATTGCCTAAGACCACCAAGGAAATTAAGTTGACAAAAACCTTGGAGAAATCTCCCAGAAAAACCACTGAAAAAGGAGAAAGGCTAAAATAAGGAATAAACAAATACCAGCAGAAAGCAAGCGCTAAAATTGAAAGGAATTTCAATAAAATTCTCCTATTCAAAAAAAGGCTCCTGCCTTTGTCAGTGCGAAAATGAGCCCAAAAACGGCCTAAGTGGTATTCTTTTAACTGCCAAAGATAAATCCAAAACAAAATGTTTTTGGCAACCATGGCAATCCATAAAAAAGCTAAAATATAAATCATAAAAATTCTAAAATAATTTTGGCGGTTTTTTCAGGAGCTTCTTTATGAGGACTGTGTCCTTCTCCTGGAACAACTTTTAATTCCGCATTTTTAATTTCTTTTTCCATAATGCGCCCATATTTCAGTGGCACCATTTTATCCCTTTCTCCCCAAATAAGCAAGGTTTCAGCTTTGATTTGCGGCAATAACAACAATAAGTCCTCATCTAAAATCTTTCTCATTGTTTCTTTCATTATTGGGCTAGCTTTAACATAATCTTTATGGGACAAGAAAGAATAAAAAATCTTACGAACAGCATTTTTCAATAATCTATTGAAAAAAAAGAAATTACCGATTTTAGCTGTTCCTAAAACAAGTTTTTGCTTTATTGTCAGCTCCGGCTTAATCCCGGCTGCTCCGCATAAAACCAGCTTTTCAACTTTTTCAGGATATTTCGCGCTTAATTTTATTGCCACCCGTCCGCCAAAAGAATGTCCGATGACTATAAGCTTATCTATTTTAAGAGAACCAATAAATTCAATAGTCCAGGCAAGATAGTCATCAAGATTCCAAGCGCTTTCAGGAGTTTCGCTTTTGCCAAAGCCGGGAAAATCAGGACAAATTACTTGAAAATCCCGCTGTTTTAAAGTTTGTTCAATTTTTAGCCAAGAGTCCGGAGAACTTCCCCAGCCGTGCAAAATCAAAACCACACGGCCTTTTCCGACAATTCTATAACTGGTTTCAATGCCTTTAATTGAAATTTTCTCCATTTTATTTTCTTGACAATCCTCCATAATGTTGTTAATATATTATTGCACATTTATATAAGAATATCAAAAATATGGAGGTAGATAGAGATGGAAATAGAAACAATATATGTATTTTTGTTTATGAGCTTAGTCATTTTAGGCCCATGGTATATTGGTCTTAGTAAGCCAGGGAAGAAAATATTTAAAAATGGAGTTGCTTTCTTTGTAGCATGGTTTGCAGGAATAGCGTCTACCCTTCCGATAAGAGCTACTTTTGGAGCTTTTAATCTATACTCAGTAATAGCGTGGGCTTTTGTTTTCTTAGGCTTTTACTTGCTCTGCAGTATTTTTCCAAGACCGAATCAAACTGTGGGCATGGATCATGATTGAGTGATATCTATTTCTTTGGCAACTAAGTTGCCTTTTTATTTTGAAAAGCTTGCTTAATTCTTAGAAAATGGTATCAAGTTAATACACTATTAGCAATTTAAAATATAAATATACGGAGGTAGATAAGAATGGATTTGATTTATTTGATTTTGTACGTAGCTTTAATATTGCTTTCTCTTCATTTTTGTAAAGATAAAGAAGGAGCATTAATAGTATGGTTTGTTGCGATGATGTTATCCCTAACTTTAATATTCTGCATCGGCCCCGGCATATATCCAATAATAACTTTTTTTGCTGTGTTTCTAAGCATCTATCCTTTTCTTTTCCTGTTGACTGAAAAGGATCCGTCGCCTATCTGCAGTTAATTAATCTAGTTCTATAAATCATATATAAAACTATAAAAGGCAACACTTAAGTTGCTTTCTTTTTTTAAAAAGCTTGACAAATCTATACATACGTGTTATTAATATAGTACATTTACATAAAAAAACGGAGGTAGGAAATAATGGATTTGATTAGTCTTGTTTTAACCAACCCAATTTGGATAGGAGTATATATCATAGGACTGGTAATGGTAAAAATAATGTTTCAATACGACTGCAAAAACGGAAAAGAATATTTAGTTGCTATTGCTTGGCCAGTGCTTCTTGTAATACTTGGTTGCGTTGTCGTAATATACTGCGCGCACAGAGCAATAAGTCTATTTTGCTCTACTTTAAAAAAAATTGAAACAAAAATTATTTCTCTATTTGTAAAGGGCAACACTTAAGTTGCTTTCTTTTTTTTAAAAAAGCTTGCTTAATTCTCAGAAAATGGTATTAAGAAATTGCACATTTAAATTATAAAAGGACAAATTGAGGTGATAAAATGGATCAAGAAACTATAATAAAGTTGGTTGGAATATTAGAAGAAAACCTTGTTGGCCCGCTTTGGGAAAGTTTTGTACAAATAGTAGGTACGATATTTATAGGAGTGCTGTTCATACTCATAATGGTTGGGTTCATAGAAGGAGCAATGGAAGAAGCAGATAAGATGTAAATGCTGTCCTAATTCTATTTCGCTCTGATAAACATTAAGGTAACATCTGGTTGCCTTTTTCTTTTTAGAAAGTTTGACTTTTTAGTAAAAAAGTATAGAATTGTACTATTAGTAACTTAAAAATAAATATGGGGTGAAAGAAATGAGTGAAATGGGCGGTAATCTCTTCAAATTTTGTGGAATAGTCCTATTTTTCTGAGTAGGAGAAAGCTTCATTATACTATTCCAATCATCATGGACGATGTGGATAGCAATTTACAGTATAATGTCTGTATTAATGTATCTCAGTGTGAAAATATCTCTTGAAGGAACTGCTGAGCAAGACGACAGTTGCGCCTTATTTTGGCTTTCTGCTTTATGGGCAGCAACAACTTTTGTTTGGCTACGGATTTTAACAGACTATTTCTTTGAAAAAATAAAGAGCTTTTAAGCTCTTTTTTATTTTTCCAAAACTTGACTTTTCCCTATAAAATGGTATTAAGTTAATACAAAGTATAGTAACTTAAAATATAAATGGAGGTAGATAAAAATGTACGAAGACGATATATTAAGTGCTTTGCTCGGAATTTCTGGAGGAGTCCTATTTTTCTGGTTAGCAGAAAGCTTTGCCATTATTACTGGTCTTCCAGTAATGGTATATCTAGTATTTTATACCGTAATGGCTTGCTTAATGTACTTTAGCCTGAAAATAGTCCTCAAAGAAAAAGGAGAAGGAAAGTATTTTTGCCTTTCTATTATTTGGACAGCAATAAGTTTTATTTGGTTGTTGAGTGTAGCCGACTATTTCTTTAAAAAAATAAAGAGCTCTTAAGCTCTTTTTTTATTTTCCAATAACTTCTTTGTTGAGATATTTTTGCAAAGCCTTCGGTACTTTTATACTACCGTCTTTTTGCTGATAGTTTTCAATAATGGCAATTATTATCCTGCCAATGGCAAAAGCGGTTCCATTAAGAGTATGGATAAATTCCAGTTTTCCTGTTTCCTTATTGCGATAGCGCATATTAAGGCTGCGAGCCTGAAAATCAGTGCAATTAGAAGTGGAATGAGTTTCCCGATAGCAATTGGCAGTAGGCAGCCAGGCTTCTACGTCATACTTTACTGCCGCCGGCGCGCCTAAATCACCTGTGCAAATTTGCAATACTTGATAAGGAATTTCTAATTCCTGCATTAGTTTTTCTTCCATCGCTAAAATAAGCTGATGCTCTTCTTTTGATGAGGCCGGATTACAGAAACTAAACATCTCCACTTTATCAAACTGATGAACTCTTAGAATGCCCTTAGTGTCTTTGCCATAGCTCCCCGCTTCTCTCCGAAAACAAGTGGAAAAAGCGGCATATCTTTTAGGTAAATCTTTTTCTTCAAAAATCTCGTCCCGGTGCATTGGCCCGATTGACTGTTCACTGGTGCCCACTAAAACTAAACCGTCTTTTTCTAGTTGATAAACTTCATCTGAATCTTCTCTTTCAAAATAGCCCATATCTTTCATATTCTCTTTTTTGATCATTACGGGCGGCACAACCGGAACAAAGCCTTCTTTGGTTAAAGTGTTGAAAATGAAATTGATCAAAGCAAATTCCAATAGAGCAATGTCTCCCTTCAAATAGCCGAATCTGGCTCCGGAAACTTTAGCCGCTCTTTTGACATCAATCATGTCTAAATTCTCGGCGATTGTTAAATAGTCCTTCGGTTCAAAATCAAAATTCGGCTTTTTGCCGACTTCTCTAATAGATATGTTCTCTTTATCGTCCTTGCCTTCCGGAACCTCATCTAGGGGCATATTAGGCACCTTGAAGAGTAGGCTACTGAATTCCTGATCAATTATTTTAAATTCTTGCTGCAGCTTGTCACTTTTTTCATCTACTTCTTTCATCGCCGCAATAATCTTTTGCTTTTCTTTTTCCTCACCCGCATCAACAATTTCCTTGCCAGCCTTATTTTTTTCAGCGCTAAAACTGTCTAAGCTGGTCATTAGTTCTCTTCTCTTTTCGTCCAGCTCAAAAAGCCGGTCAATATCAATTTTTACTTGTTTTTTTTGACAGCCTTTTATAACTGCCTCTTTATTCTCTCTAATGTATTTTATATCAAGCATGTGAAGAATCTCTAAATGAAATTATTTTATCTCCAGTATTTTGTATTTAATCTTGCCAGCCGGAGCATCAACTTCCACTACCGCCCCTTTAGGTTTATTTAAAAAAGCCTTGCCCAAAGGAGAATCAATAGAAATCTTTCCTTCTAAAGGCGCTGCTTCTTCCGCCCCAACAATTTTAAATTCTTCGGCATTGGTTTTCTTGGAATCCATGCTGGCTAAAATAACCGAGCCAATTTGAACCCAACCTGTTTTGGGATTAGCCGACACAACGGTTGCATCGCTAATCAATTCTTCTAATTCTAAAATCCGGCCCTCCATAAAAGCCTGTGATTCTTTTGCTTCGCTGTATTCGGCGTTTTCACTTAAATCTCCGAAAGCAATAGCCTTTTCTAATCTGTCGGCTATTTCTTTTCTTTTATCAGTTTGAAGATATGCCAATTCTTCTTTTAATTTTTTAAACCCTTCCAGGGTAAAATATTTTTTCATATTCTTTTATAATAGTTAACTAAAAATCATTGTCAATAGAGCCGTCTTCTTCAACCTCCTCTCCGAAGTACCAATTCAGAGTTTCTTCAGCCACTGGCAATGCCGCTATTTGCCCTTCTTCAACTTCTTCTACGATTATGGTTAAAACTATTTCGGGATTATCGTATGGAGCAAAGACGCTGACCCAACTATGATAATGATCCTTTCTAGGAATCTGAGCCGTTCCAGTTTTGGCCGCTGCTTCGACCGGCAAAGAATTCAGAGAAACACTTGAACCATAAATTACAGCATCTCTCATTCCTTCTCTAACAATCTGCAAGCTCTCTGGAACAATGAAATTCTCTTTGATAATTTTTGGATTATATGTTTCAATCACATTTTTCTCAGCATCTAATATTTGATGCGCAATTCTGGGCTGATACAGTTTGCCTCCGTTGGCAATTGCGCCGAAAGAAGCAACTACCTGCAGTGGAGTAATGCCAATGTATCCTTGCCCAATTGAAAGATTATAAGTGTCGCCGAGCCGCCAAATATTGTCCGCTGAATTTTCAAAATAGGCTTCTTTCCAAGCAGGATCTGGAATAAGCCCTTTTTTCTCTCCTGGAATATCTATACCAGCTATTTCTCCCCAGCCGAAAAGATGAAGATACTTTTTTATTCTTTCCACTCCCAGTCCATTAAAATCCTCCAATCCTCCACCGACTAAATAGAAATAAACATTACAGGATTGAGCCAAAGCTTTACGCAAATCAGTCCAGCCATGGACCTTCCAGTCGTGGAATACGGAAGGCTTATCAGGGAAATAAGGATTAGGAATGGAAACCTCTCCTGTGCACAATATCTGTTCTGCCGCCGGGATAATGTCTTCTTCTAAAGCAGCGGCAGCGATTAAAGGTTTGATGACAGAACCAGTAGGATACTCACTGGAAATAACTCGGTTGAAAAAAGAAATATTAGGATCGTTTAAGATTTCTTGAAATTCTTCTTCAGAAATAGCCTGGCTGAATAAATTATTGTCAAAGCTTGGAACACTTACTGAAGCTAAAATACCTCCTGTGTTGGGATCCAAAGCAACTGCCGCTCCACCCTTCGCTCCTACTCTCTCAATGCTTTTCCTCAGTTCTTCATCAAGTTTTCTTTGTAAATCAGCATCTAGCCAGAGAACTAAGCTGTTGCCAGGCTTGGGTAAAGAAATTATTTCTTTTTTGATTGGATTGCCTGAGGCATCTCTTTCGGTTTGAATAATACCTGGATTTTCTTTTAATTCTTCCTCATAAAATTCTTCCAAGCCAGCCTTTCCTTGTTTATCTTTTCTTCCTATGTATCCTAATAAATGGGAGAAAACCAAGCTGTCAGTATAGTCTCTAACTATGCTTTCCTCCACTTCAAACCCTGATAGTTCATCTATTTTCGTTTCTAATAGAATTAAAGTTTTATGGTCAATATTTTCAGAAATAATCAAGGAAGAATCTTCAGAAAACTCGTCATATAATTCTATTCTCTTCTGCAGTTCATTTGAATCTTCATTGATTATTTTTGCAACTTCTTTCAAAGATTTCAATCTTTCAACTTCGTCATCAGAAAGACTTTTCTTGTAATAAACCAAATTAAAACTCTGCTGATTAAAAACAAGTTGTTTTAAATTTCTATCATAAATAACCCCTCTGACTGCTTGAGTCTGATAAAATTTAAGTTTGTTCTTTTCAGCCAAAGCAGAAAATTCCTGTCCGTCAATTATTTGAAACTGAAAAGTTTTGCCGAAAAGAACCAGCATTATTAGAAAAAAAACAACTCCAAAAGTCTGAAAAACCCTTTTTGACAAAAGAACTTCCATTTTTTTTTCAGTTATTCCCATCTCTTTCTCTTTCTTCTGAAAAATCGCATCTAAAAAAATCTCTTCAGGCTCTACATTCTCCTTGAAAGACATTCTTATTTTTTTACCCTTGAGATACTTATCCATAAATTGGGAACTGAATATAGTTTTTAAAAATAAACTTTACAAAAACTATTAAAGCCAACAAAATTAAAACATGAAATCCCAGAAAACTGCCGGAAAAAATGTCCCAAAAAAAACCAATGCCAAAAGCAGGGCTGAATTCACAACAAATTCTTTGCCATTCTCTGAGATATTTTTTCTGCCGGGCAAAATAAACAAAACTAAAAATAGTAAATAAAGTTAAAATCATGCTGGAGGTTGATCTTAAAAAATCAAAATGAACTAAAAAACTCGTTGTTAATAAGGCTATAACGCAAAAAAGTATAATGAAAACTAAGCTTTTTTTAATCATTTTCGCTAATAACAAATAAATTTTCTATTTTTTCAATATTAAAAAAAGGCTCAATATCAACTTTTTGAAACGGGTCTACATCATTTTTCTTTACTTCTTTAACCTTGCCGACTAAAAGCCCTTTTGGGAAAATTCCGCCAAAAGCTGTTGTCACTAAAACATCTCTTTGCCTGATCTCTTTTTCTCTAGGGACAAGGTCTAATAAAAGCCGAAAACTCCCTTGTCCCTTTATTATCCCTACAACATCATCTTCTTCGTCATTATAGAGCCTAACGTTAAAAGAACTCTCTTTATTGGAAAGCAGCTCTATTTTGGAAAAATTCTTATAAACTTCTCTAACTTTGCCCAAGAGAATTTTCTCTTGAGTTATCACCGGGTTGCCCTCTGAAATACCATCTTGAGAACCTCTATTAATTAAAATTGAATCTTGAGAAATGTCTTTGGCAGTAATTTGAGCTAAAACTAATTGAAAATCTTTTTCCAATCCCAAATTTAAAGCCCCTCTTAAAAACTCATTTTCTGCTTTCGTCTCCCTGAGTTTGATATTTTCCGACAAAAGCTCTAAATTTTGCCGCTTTAGTTCTTCTTTGTCTTCTTTCAAGGTTTTGATTTCAGAGATTGTCTCCCAAAAACCAGCTGTTTTACTGCCTGCGTCCCAGACAACTTTTTGAGCTGGAGAAAAAAGAAGATAGCAAAAATTTTTTACTTCTTTTTGGAAAATATTAAGTAAACTAAAAAACAAAACTATGATAAATATCACCGCTATTCTATTTTTCTTAGAAAAGATTCTTGTTCTCATTACTGCTATTATACAGGAAATTACTTCCAAAACAAAACCCCCACCGAAGTGGAGGCAAGGAGATAGATTAAGCACAGATACGGGGACTACCTACTTTCCCTGCAAGCAAGTATCATCGGCCTTGGAGTATTTCACTTCTGAGTTCGAGATGGGATCAGGTGGGACAACTCCAGTATAGCCCCCATATCTATGCTTAAAAAATAACAACAAACAATCATTAATCACTAGCCAAAAGAAAATTATGATCATTAGTACTCCTTGGCTT
>JAGLPU010000007.1 GCA_023137175.1 Candidatus Parcubacteria bacterium
TATCAAGCATTCTGTCTGCTTCGTCTAGAACTAAAATACTAACATCACGCAAATTTAATATTTTTCGCTGGATGTGGTCATTAATCCTTCCCGGAGTTCCAATCACAATGTGGGGATTGTTTCTTATCATTTGTATCTGCCGATGCATTGGGCTTCCTCCAATTAATACTGCTGTTTTCAAACCAAATACACGTCCTATTTTCCTTAGGGCTTCTTCAATCTGTATAGCAAGCTCTCTAGTTGGCAAAATGATTAGGCCTTTATCCTTTCTTGCCTGCAAGATCTTTTGTATTATCGGAATACCGAAGGCCAATGTTTTACCGGTTCCGGTTTGGGCAATACCAATAACATCTTTTCCTTTAATGGTTATGGGGATAGTTTTGTATTGTATCGGAGTGGGGACTCTAAATCCCAAATTGTTTAATACTTCAAGCAATTTTGAGTCTATATCAAAATCGTCAAAAACTATTTTCGGATTATTATATCTTGGTCCGTTTGTTTGTTTTTCAATCATAATAAATGTACGACCATTTACTTTTAAGGTCGTATATATACTATACATTAAAAAATGATAGATGTCAATCTTTAACTTGTTTTTTCGTTTTTAAAATGATACTTTAAATTAATAGTTGGATAGTTTTAAAATAGAACTTTTAAAAAATAGAGGTGACATGAATGGTAGAACTTATTAAAGGAATGGAAGAATTGCTTAAACCAAACGGAGTTTTCATCGCTGCACTCTCGGAAGAGTACGCGGCCTGCTGGCTGAGAGATCAGCTCTTGACGTCTCTTAGCTATTATTATCTTGGAGATTTTAAAAAGCTGAAGAAAGGATTCTGGGTTGTCTTTGATATTTTCCACAAGCATCGCGCAAAGATTATGAAGGCAGTACGAGATTCTCACAATCCATTTGCCGGGCATATCCATGCGAAATATCATCCTGATACCTTGGAAGAAATAACACCGAATTGGGGACATCATCAATTGGATGCATTGGGCCTTTTTCTTTGGCTCGTAGCTTATCTTGATTCTAAAAAAATCAAGATTATCAGGAACGACAACGATCTTGAGTTGGTGTATCTTTTAGGCTACTATCTCCAAGCAATCAAATATTGGCAATCGGAAGACTTTGGAATGTGGGAGGAGGGCCCTAATTTACACAGCTCTTCTATCGGAGCAGTATTGGCAGGCTTTTCTTTTTTAAAGGAAAGAAAAATTATCGTGCTCCATGAATGTATAATAAGCCGAGGGCAAAAAGCATTAGATGATATCTTGCCCGGAGAATCATCGGATCGTTCAGTAGATATGGCTCAGCTTTCTCTCATTTGGCCCTATAAGATTGTCTCCGATCAAACGGCTGATGTTATCTTGAAGCAGGTGAAAGAAAGTCTGGTTAAAGAGCGCGGTTTAAATAGATATCCGGGAGACAGCTATCATGCAGAGAATGGAGCTTCAGCAGAGTGGCCGATGGGATTTTTTTGGCTTTCGATAATTGCTTCGCAAAGAAATAATTTTGCCGAAGCCGAACATTGGTTCAAGAAAGGACTTAATCAAATCAATTCGGAAGGACATATCCCTGAACTTTATAAGAATGGGGAACCAAATGAAAATAAACCATTGGGCTGGGCTCACAGTTTTGCCATCATAGCAAAACTGAAATTAGGAAAAAAAGAATAAAAAGGCTGATAAACAGCCTTTTTTTTTAATGTCTTTAACTAAAATATATTAATCTTAAAATTTTGAGAGCATTCTGTAGGGGAGTCAAACAGCGAGAACAGGGCGAAAAACCTACTTTCTTGCTGTTTCTTTCTGTTTTGTTATAATTAATTAAAGGTCATATAATCTTAAATAAAAATTAATAATTAAATTTATGACTGATGATATTGATTTCAAAAAAATAGCTCAAGAAGCCGTAGAAGAAGCGGTAGATGAACTAAAAGGAGAAGCGGACATCGATAAAATCAATAAAATTGTTGAAACAATTGATGCCGTGAATATGACAGCGGAAATAGTGCAGGATACACTCAAAGATATAGAATTGAAGCCTGAAGAAGTAGGCGAAGAAGGAATAAAAAAAATAGCGAAGAGCAGCGCCAAAGCCGCTATTTTAGAAGGTCTAAAAAGTTAAAACAACATGTCTTACAGGGAAAAACAGAGGCGAGGCCTCTGTTTTTTTGAGTTGTTTTTAAAGCAAGAAAATGGTAATTTAAAAGATATGACCCAGCAAGAAGCTTTAGATATATTGAAACTTGGATACAATGTTTATTTGACCGGCCCGCCAGGAAGCGGCAAGACTTTTTTATTGAATGAATACATTGATTATTTGAAAAAGAATCGCAGGAGAGTGGCAGTGACAGCTTCCACCGGAATTGCCGCCACTCACATGGACGGAGTTACCATTCATTCCTGGTCGGGTTTGGGAATAAAAGAAAAACTTACGGAGCAAGACATTAAAAAACTGCTGAAGAAATCTTATCTTCGGAAAAAATTCAAAGACACCAGTGTCCTTATTATTGATGAAGTATCAATGCTTCATTCTTTTCAGTTTGATATAGTAAACTGCATTTGCCAGGCGTTCAAAGGGAGCGCTCAAGCTTTTGGCGGCATGCAGGTTGTCTGTTCAGGAGACTTTTTCCAGCTTCCTCCGGTGCAGAGGCAAGGAAAGCCGAAATTTATCACCGAATCAGAGATTTGGCCCAGAATGAATATGAAAATATGCTATCTTACGGAACAGCATCGCCAAAAAGATAATGAGCTGGCCACATTATTAAGCCATATCCGGAATAACAATCTTCAAGAATCTCGCCGGATGTTGCTTGATAGAAAAGAAACATCTTCTTTGAATCCGGTCCGACTCTATACCCACAATGTTGATGTTGACGCGATCAACAGTTATGAGCTGAGTAAAATAAAAGGGGAAGAGGTTGTTTATCACATGAAGTCAAATGGAAATGAAAATATTGTGGCTGTTCTCAAGAGAACCTGTTTGGCTTCGGAAAGACTGGCTCTTAAACGGGGAGCCAAAGTAATGTTTGTAAAGAACAACTTTGACGCCGGCTACGTGAACGGCACCTTGGGCAAGGTTATCGGATTTAACGACGAAGGCCTGCCTATTGTGGAAACTTTCAGAGGAAAGTGCATTGAAACTGCTCCTTCCAGCTGGATGATTGAAGAAGATGATATGATCAAAGCTGAGATCAGCCAGTTTCCGCTTCGCCTGGCCTGGGCCATAACAATCCATAAAAGCCAAGGAATGAATCTTGATGCCGCTGAAATTGATCTTTCCAAGTCTTTCTTGGAAGGAATGGGCTATGTGGCTCTTTCCCGTTTAAGTTCTCTGGCCGGCTTAAAGTTGAAAGGACTGAACGATTTAGCTCTTTTAGTGAATGAAGATGTTATGGAGCTGGACAAAATATTTAAACAATTGTCGCAGAAAGCGGCTGAGTTTACAGGAAAAACAGATATTAAAGAAAAAAGAAAATCGCAGAAGCAATTTTTAGAATCTCTTCCGGAAAAAGAGGAATCCGGAGCAAAATCCTCCATTTCAACTTACAGGAAAACAAGAGCTCTTGTTGACGCCAAATTGGGGATTAAGGAAATAGCCGAGCAGAGAGAATTAACAGAGGCCACTGTTATGAGCCATTTGGAAAAATTAGTCAAAAGCGAACCGAATATTGATTTAGGATATCTGCGGCCGTCCGAAGACATTCTTGAAGAAATAAGTTTCGCTTTTCAGGAATCCGGAGGCTGGCAATTAGCGCCGACTAGGGCAATTTTAGGAAATGCTTTTTCCTATGAAGAAATAAGATTAGCTCGGCTGTTTTTGGAAAATTAAAACAATTTAGATTTCAGGCCCCTTGGTCAAGAGAGGATTATTAAAACAAAAACAAGTTTTCTCATCATATTAAAAAATTATTAATTATATAATTTATTTTGTCATCTTTCAAAAAAAGTGGACAAAATAGTTATTAACACCCACTCTTTCTTTTATTTCTTCTGTTTTTTGCTAAAATAATAATAGATATGGAGGAAGATAAAACTAAATCCAAATTACAAAAGATATTAACTCTTTCTGCAGTAATACTTATAATAATAGTTGGCTTTTTGGTTTTTCAAAAACCCGAATGGCAGACATACGAAAACAGCCGTTATAAGTTTACGGTGGATTATCCGAATAGCTGGCAGCTAGGCGAGCCTGAGATAAATAATTCGGGCAGAAACTTTTTCCCGGCAGACAAAAAGATTGAATGCAGAGCTTATGGTTTTGCCAATGCTCTTACTATGTCTGACGGAGAGACTCAGACTCTGGATGAATTTATTGAATGGCTGACTGGAGAAGAAGAAGTAATTCAACAGAGAGAAACGAGCTTAGGCGGGACAAGAGCCATAGAATTGATATCCCGGGTGGATGGTATGGTCAGGCACGGGGTTTATGTCTTAGGCAAAGATAGCGGCTTGGCTGTTTCTTGCTTCTTTAATGAATTAGAAGAACAAGAAAAATTTGCGAAAGAATTTAACAGAATGGTAAAAAGCTTTACTATCGAAACTGCTTTAGATGAAACAGTATATTGCGACACGCTGACAAACGGAGTTTTTCTTCCGGTAAAAGATAGACAAACCTTTATTGATAAAACTTATACCGAAGTTACAATCACTAGCCGGGAGTATTGGGATAAAAACAAATTGCCAAATCAAGTTTTGGATTTGGAAACAATAGGATATTTCTGTATTCCTATGCCATCGGAGTTCGGTGAATCTAACCCTCCGGCAGTAATATCCGTAGAATGGAATTGCGAGTTAGAATATGAAGATTATGAATATCTGTCTTCTGATAAAGAGAGAAAACAAGGTTTTACCTGTGAAAAACAAACTTGCTTGAATAAAACCGGCGAAGAGGATTTCGTTTGGTTTTGCTATAAATAAAGTAAAGATATAAATTATGAACAAGAAAGTTCTTTTTAGCATATTCATTATCATAGTGCTGTGTGTATGTTGGTATGTAATGACTTTGGACTGGCGGGGGAATGATGCCAAAACTTTTTATAACGCCAAACATTCATTCAGCTTTGAATATCCGCCGCATTGGTATGTAACAGGCGATGAAATGGCAGACATTATTCAGCTTAGCACCGTGGAGCAGGAATCCGGAGACGGGGGATTGCCGCTGGGAATGAGAGTGGAAATAATTGTTTCGGAAAATTCAGATAAAATTGATTTGGAAGATTGGGTTGACGCTATGAGCAGAGAAGAAGTTATAAATAGAGAGACAATAACAATTGGAGGAATGAGCGCGCTGAAAGAAGTAAGCTGGCCTTTATTTGACGACGAGGGCCCTCCTATAATTGTCTATATTGCCAAAGACGCAAGCTATATAGTCCAGATCAATTATTTGGGACGCAACCCGGATTATATCGAGAATATGTCGTATTTTGAACAGTTATTAGATAGTTTTAAAATAGAGCTCATAAGAAGCTCATAATCAATATGATTATATTTTCAAAGTATTGGATGGTAGTTTTTTTAGTGTTGGCGCTTGGTTTTATTATTTTCTACCCGGACGATAAACCTTATGAGCCTCCTATAAGAGAGGTCCCATTAGAATGCCAAGAGTTTAAAGATGATGTTTGTGCTTTGTTTGATTGTATGGTTGACCAATGCTGGTGTGATGACTTTTCCGACCCGGTTTTACCTGCAGCAGAAACGGAAATTTCAAACGAGGAGGAAGCGATTGCTTTCATAGAACAATATCTGGAGAGCAGCAACTCGGAATATAATGATGTGAGAAGCGCCAATGCGCTGAATGATGTCTTTTTCAATGTTTTTGCATATAATGTAATGGACGATGAAAAGGTTTTTACTGTTAGGGCTGATGGAACTATTATACTGACTGTTTGCGGAATTTAATTATACTTTTGGAACAAAGGTTGGAGAAATAATAATTATCAAATTTATTTTTATGGAATCTATGAAAAATGCTAAAAACAATAAAGTATTCTGCCATGACTGCAGCAAAGAAATTGATATTGAGGAAGGAGAAATAAAAAATGGACATCTTCTATATTACGAATCTGAAGGTAGAAAAACAGAGGTTTTCAAATGTTCTGATTGTTTTCAGAAAAATCCCAGCTTAAATAATTATCAAGAATGCGAAGTTTATTCCAGGGTGGTGGGGTATATCAGACCGGTGCAACAATGGAATGAAGGCAAGAAAAGGGAATTTCAAGAAAGAAAAGAATTTAAAATTTAATTAAAAATATATGGAAAAAACAATTGAAAATCTAACTAAAGCCTTTATCGGCGAATCACAAGCGAGGAACCGCTATGCTTTCTATGCCAAAGTGGCCAAGAAAGAAGGCTATGAGCAGATTGCCGGTATTTTTATGGAAACGGCTGAACAGGAAAAGACTCATGCGAAAAGGCTGTTTGAACATATCCAGGAAATAAAAAAGGAAGATGAGATAAAAGTTGAAGCAGCAGCGCCAATAGTTTATGGCACTACTGTTGAAAATTTGAAAGCTGCCATTGCCGGCGAAAATTATGAACATACGGAAATGTATCCTGAGTTTGCTGACACGGCCGAGCAGGAAGGCTTAACTGATATTGCCAAAAGATTAAGAGCCATTGCCAAAGCAGAGAGACATCATGAAGAAAGATATCAAAAAGCGTTGACTCAGTTGGAAGCCGGTACAGTGTTTAAAAAAGAGCAAGAAACAACTTGGGTTTGCAGAAAATGCGGATATGTCCATATTGGCAATGAAGCGCCGTTGATTTGTCCTTCATGTGATCATCCGCAAAGCTATTATCAAATTAAATGTAAAGAGTATTAATATGACCCAACAAAATCAAATCTATAAATGCGAAATATGCGGCAATATTGTGGAAGTATTGCATACCGGTGTCGGAGAATTGGTTTGCTGCGGCCAGCCAATGAAATTGAAAGAAGAAAAAACAGAGGAAGAGGGCTATGAAAAGCATGCTCCAGTCATTGAAGAACTGCCGCCTAATGTCTGCCAAGGCAAAGACGGCGTTAAAATAAAGATAGGTGAAACTGAACATCCGATGGATGCGGACCATTACATTGAATGGATTGAGATTATTCCCACTGACAGCAAAAGAGGAAAAAGATTTTTAAAACCGGGCGATAAGCCGGAAGCTGAATTTTATACCAGAAAAACAGTTATCGGCGCCAGAGCTTACTGTAACATTCACGGATTGTGGAAACTGGAAAATAAAAAAGAGCAGGGTTAGGCCCTGCTCTTTTTTCTAATCCATTTCAGGATTTCCCCTAATTATTTTATTGGAATATTAGGAAATTTAGCTTGACACTTAGAAGACCTCTATAATATAATAAAGTATATTGATATTCTTGGCAAAACCAAGAATTTTTATTAAAAGAGGAGTCAAATATTATGAAGATTTTATTTTTATATGATTTCCCATTATGGGGTTCTGGATCTGGAACCTATGTTCGAAATTCAATTCAAGAATTAGTAAAATTAAATCATAAAATAGGAATTGTTTGTCCTGAAAAACGGCGTTTTATGGAGGACAAGATAAAACAATATTCTGTTAATCTTCCTCAGACGCCTGTTTTTATCGGGCATCCAGAACTAAAAGGAAGTAAAAAATATTCAGAATTGAGTGAAAGAGAAATTACTCAAATTTATAAAGTTTACTTAGACGCCACCTTGGAAGCAGTGGCGAATTTTAAGCCTGATATTATTCATGTGCATCACTTCTCTTTGATTATTTGGATAGCTAGATATATAGAGGCTTTGACTAAAATAAAGTATGTTATCACTTCTCATGGTAGTTGCCTCTATAATATAGCGTCTGATAAGAGATATTTTTCTTTATCTCAAGATGCAGTAGCGGCTGCCAAACAAATCACAGTCGTCAGCGCAGATACAAGGATGAAATTTTTAACGATGTTTGGCCGAAATTTTTCTAAAAATCTTCATATTGTTCCAGGCGGAATAGATATAAAATTATATCCTACACATCTAGATGTCAGCAATATCAATAAAAAATATCGTTTGGAAGATAAGAAAATGGTTCTTTTTACCGGAAGGCTTATTTCTCCTAAGGGAGTGAAGTATTTAGTAAAAGCAGCAAAAGAGATTGACGGAGAAATTTTTATTATTGGAGATGGCCCGGAAAAACAATATCTTTTAAGCCTTATTGATAAAATGAAAGTAAAAAATGTTCATCTCTTGGGATATATGAAAGAAAAAGATTTGCCTGAATTCTATTATCGTGCAGATGTATTTGTTACTCCTTCTGTTTGGGATGAACCCTTGGGATTAACAATTTTAGAGGCTATGGCTTCTAAAACTCCGGTAGTGGCAACCAGAAAAGGAGGAATACCTCTTTTAGTGAAAAGTGGATATAACGGAGTTTTTGTAAAACATAGAAATTCTAAGAAAATCGCCGAAGCGGTAAATAAACTTTTAAAAAACGACGAATTAAGAAAAACAATGGGGGAAAACGCCAGAAAAACCATTGAAGAAAAATTTACTTGGAAAATCGCTGCTTTAAAGTTCCACCGGCTTTATAAGAAGATAAACAGAAACGGAAAGTGAATGCTATTGACAAATTGCTAAAAGGTGCTATGCTATATACAATATAGTACATAAACAAATAAATACGAGTTAGTAATATTGAAAATACAGAGGTGATTTAATTGAAAGCAATGATAGTATATGGATGCGGACCGCAGGACAGCGATAGGTTAACTTCTGTAGGAAAATTAGTTACTGAAGCGGCAGCAAGGGTTTTTTGCCAGTTTCCTCAAGAGATGATAATAATCTCTACTGGAGGAAAAACAGGGAAAAGCTTATTATCGGAAGCGGAGGTAATGAAAAAAGAGTTGATCAAGTTAGGAGTGCCGAAAAAATGTGTTATTATGGAACCGAACGCAACAAATACGATAGAAAATATTGCGTTTGTGGCTAATATCGTAGACGAGTTGGGATTAGATGATCTTATCCATATAACAAACAGGGTTCATATGTCACAAGTGAAAGAACTTTGTATGTTGATAGGACTAGAGAAAATTTCAAGCTATGAAATCGCAGACGAGATAATAAAACATGAGATAGAGGATTCCAGATCTACAAATACCGATAGATGGATGAGAGGTCTCAGAGAGGTTCCACTATATTGGTTACCTCAGATAGCCAATATAATAGAAAATCCAGAACGTTGGAAATGCATTCTGCGCCAGCCACGACTCAAAGATTTTCTTAAGGAACAACACAGAATTGCGAAACCAGAGGAAATCAAGAAAAAGATAAAAAAAGAAAAAAGAATTATGCCTTAAAGGGGACAAGAAATTGTCCTCTCTTTTTATTTCAAAAAATTTATGATATTATCATATAATATGACTATAGTGGTTTTAGGGGGTGGGATAGCTAGAGACGGTAACTTGCCCAAACATGTGAAAAAAAGGATAGAGAGAGCTTGGCAAATTTTTAAAAAAAAGAAAGGGGCTCCGATTTTAGTTTGTGGCAGATATAGTTTTTTATATCCTAAAAATCAGCTTCCTAAAAAAACAGAATCAAGAGCGATGCGTGATTATCTTATAAGCCTTGGTGTGCCCAAAAAGGATATATATTTAGAAAATGAATCCAAGGATACCATCGGTAATGCCTACTATGCAAAGAAGCTTTATTTTATTCCCAGAAAAGAAAAAAAAGCCACTATCATCACTTCAGAATTTCATTTAGAAAGAGTGAAGTTTATTTTTCAGAAAATTTTTGGCAAGAACTATCAATTAAAATTTATTTCTCTCTCTTCTTCGCTTGGAAGCAAAGAAAAAACAAAGGTGATGGAAAGGCAAAAAAAGCTTCTTGAAAAAACAAAAGCAATTTTGGCAGAAATGAAATCCGGAGATCATAGTTTTCTAAAAGATAAATTATATAAAATAAAATATTATAAAGAACCAAGGCCTGATTGGGTTATAAAATTCGTGGCCGCGGGTAAATAAAAATTAAAAATATGATAACAAAAATTTCCATAGTTGTGCCATGTTATAAACGCGTTAAGCAAACCCTAAAAACAATTAAAATGATTTTTGCTTCTGATGGATGGGGGACCCTTTATAAAGCAGAAGTGATTGTGGCTGATGTCACTCCGGATAATTCATTAAAGCAGGCTCTTTTCCAAAAATTTGGAGAAAAAGCCGAAAAGAATGAGTTTTCTTATATTAGACCTAAAAAATCGGGCATTTCCACTAACAAAAACATTGGAGCTAAGAAGGCAAAATTTCCGATCCTGGTTTTTTGCGATTCGGACATGGAGGTTGAAAAGAATACAATAATGGCTACGATAAAAGCGCTGAAAGAGCACAAGAAAGCGGCGGCCATCACTGGAAATATTGTCTGGCGGGGAGGGGAAAATAATGGCAAATTTGATAGGCCGCGAAAAGAAGATAGAATGGTAAAGATAAGAAAAACAATTTTTATAGAAGCAATCTATTCTCGATACGTCGCGACCTACAAAGAAGTTTTTCAGGCCGTAGGAGGATATGACGAAAAAGTATTTAATATGAGGGGAGAAGGGTCGGACATGTCAATCAGGTCTTGGAGAGCCGGATATCCTTTAGTCTATGATGCTTCAATAAAAGCGCACCATGTGGCCAATTCCTCTGATAGTATAGCGTTAGGCATAAAACATCCTGAATGGGGAATAGCAAAAGACCTACTCTTATTAGCTTATAAATACGATATTTTAGGAGGTGACCATAAAAACTTTGTTCAAACCGTAAAAGCAAATTTTGATAAGTTTGGCGCTTCGGGATATTATAAAATTATTGAAGGCATAGGGAAAAATTTAGATTTTATAACGAAATCTAAAAAGGAAATTGAGTCTCAGAAGAAAAAAATGAAACCAAAACATGATTTTAAATTTTTAGAAATATTTTCAAATAAGGCTCTTTATCTTGAATGCATTAACAAGGCAGAAAAAAAATTGGATAAAATCAGAAAGAAGGCTTTTTAATAAAAACATGCCTCAAAAAATTAAAGTAATCATACTTTCTAATAAGAAAATGAATGATTTTTCGGCTATAAATATAGTAATAGCCGGAATTTTACCTCATCTTGAGAAAAAAATAAATATTAAATTGAAGATCTGTTCCGGTATAAAAATAGGAGCATTTTTAAAATATATAGGAGAATCATTAAAACTTAAAAATGGACCGGCTCTAAAACTTCCGGTTATTGCCATTTTTACTTTTTTTAAATTTCTTTTTAACCGAGATTTCTGGAAATGCCAAATTATAAATGCCCATGGAGCAGATTCATGGATTCCTGCTATTTTACTTTCAAAGATTTTAAAAAAAACATCTATAATAACACTTCATGAAACAGAAAGTTATACTAAGGAGAGTTGGTTTTATGGAGGGAAAGAAATAGCCAACTGGTTATGGAAATGGACTTTGAGAAATGCGGATTATCTTACAGATGTAAGCAACACTATAAAGCTTGAAAAATCTTTTTATGTTCCCAATGGAATAGATTTTTCAATATTCAAACCAAAATTTACTGAAAAGAAGGAAAAAACAGTTCTCTTCATTGGACGATTAAGAAAGCAAAAAGGGATAGAGTATTTTATAAAGGCTATTCAAATTATAAAAAAATACCAAACAAAAGAAAAAATAAGATTTATTGTTGTGAGTAGCTCTTCTTTGGAAATTCCTGAATCAGAAAAATATATTAAACTAATAAAAGAAAACGGAATTGAATTTTATTCAGAGATTCCTTTCAAAGAAATAAAAAAATATTACCAAGAAGCAGATGTTTTCGTATTACCTTCGACGAGTGAGGCTTTTGGATTAGTGCTTCTTGAAGCGATGGCTTGCGGGACACCCGTAGTGGCTTCTAATGTTGGCGGAATTCCTGGTGTGGTGAAAGATGGATTTGTTGGTTTTTTAGTCCCGCCTAAAGATCCACAGGCAATCGCGAAAAAAGTATTAAAAATTTTAGAAAATCCAGAGCTAAGAGAAACAATGAGTAAGAATTGTATGGAATGGACAAAAAAATTTACTTGGAAAAATATCGCTCAAAAATATTTAAAGGTCTATTATGAGATTTTAGCTAACCGCCGAAAAAATAAATAAAAGGATTTTTACAAAACAGAGGCGAAAGCTCTGTTTTTAAATTGACCATAAAGGTATTTTTTGATAAAGTTAAATAAAAATTATGTCTAATTTACCTTCTGAAGAACAAGTTTCGGATTTTTGGGAAAAAGCAAAGATTTTTGAGAAATCAATTGCCAAAGAGTCTCCTCAAGGCGACTATGTTTTTTACGATGGGCCTCCTTTTGCCACGGGCAAACCTCATTACGGTCATATTGTCGCCAGCGTGATCAAGGATGCCATTCCCAGGTATCGGACAATGGCCGGTTACAGTGTGGAACGCAAGTGGGGTTGGGATTGTCATGGTCTGCCGATTGAGAATATCGCTGAAAAAGAGCTTGGCTCAAAAAAGAAAAAAGATATTGAAGAAATGGGCGTGGAAAAGTTTAACGAAGTCTGCCGTTCCAAAGTTTTGGAATATGTTTCAGCTTGGGAGATTATAATAAAAAGGATTGGCCGTTGGGCAGATATGAAAAACTGCTACAGAAGCATGGATTTAGATTTCATGGAATCTGTTTGGTGGGTGTTTAAAGAGCTTTGGGACAAGGGCTTGATCTATGAAAGCTATCGTTCAATGCATATTTGTCCGCGCTGCGAAACCACTTTATCTCAAACAGAAGTGAGTGAGGGGTATAAGATGGTAAAGGATTTGTCAGCTACGGCAAAGTTTAAACTAAAACCAAACCAAAAATTTGGCGATTTTATTACTGATGATAGTACATATATATTGGCTTGGACCACCACACCATGGACTTTAATTGGCAATGTAGCTTTAGCAGTAGGGAAAGACATCCAATACGCCGTAGTTGATATGGGTAAACAATCAGAGGGGCTGAAAGGCAAATACATTATTGCTGTGGAAAGAATGGCTATATTGGAGAAGAACGCAAAGAAAAAATGCGAAGATAAACCATTTGAAACTGAAAGCTTGATTTCAGGAAAAGATTTGACAGGAGCTGAATATCAGCCGCTTTTTGATTATTATTCTAGAGACGAAAAATTGGAGAACAGGGAGAACAGCTGGAAAATCTATAATGCTGATTTTGTCACCACTGAAGAAGGCACAGGCATAGTTCATATTGCTCCGGCTTTCGGCGAAGACGACATGAACCTTGGCAAAGAGAAAAATTTATCTTTTGTTCAGCATGTGAATATGGACGGCACAATTAAGGAAGAAGCTAAAGATTTTGTTGGACTGAATGTTAAACCGATTGACGAACCCCAAAGCACGGATATTGAGATAATAAAGTATTTGGCTCACCATGATCTACTATTTCATAAAGAAAAATTTGAACACAGTTATCCTCATTGCTGGCGCTGCGAAACTCCTTTAATTAATTATGCCACTTCGTCCTGGTTTGTGAATATTACAAAAATTAAGGAACAAACTTTGGAAACGGCCAAAGAAATCAATTGGTTCCCGCTGCATGTTAAAGATGGGCGTTTCGGAAAATGGCTTGATGGCGCACGCGATTGGTCAATATCAAGACAAAGATTTTGGGCGTCGGTAATTCCAATCTGGAAATGCGAGTGCGGGGAAATGAAAGTTTTCGGCTCAGTGGCTGAATTGGAAAAAGCGAGCGGACAGAAAATAACTGATATTCATAAGCATGTTGTGGACAAGATCAAGCTTCCATGCGCCAAGTGTGGGCAAGAAATGGAGCGAATTCCCGATGTTTTAGACACTTGGTTTGATTCCGGCTCTATGCCTTACGCTCAAATGCATTATCCATTTGAAAACAAAGATAAATTTGACAGTAATTTTCCGGCTGAGTTCATTGCCGAAGGCATTGACCAAACAAGATGCTGGTTCTATTACCTTCATGTTATTGGAACAGCGATTAAAGACAGTCACGCTTTTAAAAATGTTATTGTGAGCGGAATGGTACTTGCAGAAGATGGGAAAAAGATGTCCAAAAAGCTGAAGAATTATCCCGATCCTTCATCGATTCTTGATAAATATGGAGCTGACGCTTTGCGTTTCTACTTGCTCTCATCTCCGGTTATGGCCGCAGATGATTTGAATTTTATTGAAGACGGAGTGAGAGAAGCTTTGAGAAAGAATATAATGACTCTTTGGAATGTTTTCAAATTCTATGAATTATTTAAAAAAGAAGAAGATGTTTCATTCAACGATTCCTGGAAAAGAACCGATAATATTCTTGATAAATGGATCTTGACCAGCCTAAATAAACTGATAACTGAAACCACTCAAGCTATGGAAGAATATAATCTGCCGGCTGCGACCAGGCCGATCACGGATTTTATTGATGATTTATCCACTTGGTATTTAAGAAGGTCAAGAGACAGGTTTAAATCAGACGACAAACGAGAAAGGGAAACGGCCTTAGACACAATGGCTTTTGTTTTAAATGAGCTTTCAAAAATAATGGCACCGTTTGCTCCTTTTATCGCCGAACAATTATGGCAGAAAGTCAGCAAGAATGATTTTAAAGATGACAATAAGAGCGTTCATCTGGAAGCCTGGCCAGAGTTTTCTGACGGGCAAGAAGAGATTTTGGAAAGAATGTCAGCAGTAAGAAAAATAGTTGAGCTCGGTTTAGCTGAAAGGCAAAGCGCAGAAATCAAGGTCCGCCAGCCATTAAAAAAATTGGTTGTTAAAAATTCTATTGGACAGCTTAACGACGACTACATTGGTCTGATTAAAGACGAAGTAAATGTGAAAGAGGTTGAATTTAGCAAGGGAGAAGGAGATTTAGAGGTGGAATTAGACACAAAAATAACTCCTGAATTAGAGTTGGAAGGTTTGGCTCGGGAGATAGTGAGAACAATCAATTCTTTGCGCAAAGAAGCGGGTCTGTCCATTAATGATTCGGCGGAACTGCATTATGCTGACAACAATAAGCTGAATGAAGTTTTTGAAAAGTTTGGCAAAGATATTCTGCAAGAAGTATTATGCAGCGGCTATAAGGCGGCTGATATGGAACAAATCGAATTTAAAAAGGAGATTGCAATCAACAAAGAAAAAGTTTTAATAGGCATTAAGAAATAAAAAAGCTCCGGCAGAGGCCGGAGCTTTTTTTAACCTTTACGCTTGGCTCTTACGCGTTCTGTTTCAGTCAGATATTGTTTTCTGAGTCTAACTTTTGTCGGAGTGATTTCCAGGTATTCGTCTTCGTCCATGATTTCCATTCCGGATTCAATAGTCAGCTTTTGAGGGGGGACAAGTTGAATGGCATCATCACAGCCGGAAGCTCTCATATTTGTCAGTTGTTTGCCTTTGATCGGGTTTGTTGCTATTTCCTGGCCTTTGGCAGTGTTGCCGATTACCATACCTTCGTAGACTTCTGTGCCGGGGCCGATGTACAGGGTTCCTCTTTTTTGCAGGTTATTAAGAGAGAACCCCAGGGCTTTTCCAGCAACCATTGAAGTCATTGAACCGGTTGCTTTTTTTTGTATTTCGCCGGCATGCTTTTTAAAACCGATTACTCGGCTTGCCATAATACCTTCTCCTTTAGTATCGACTATAAACTGTCCGCGGTATCCCAAAAGTCCTCGTGTGGGCATTTCAAACATTAGGCGGACTATATCTCTGTGTTGTTTCATTTCCAAAAGGATTGCCTTGCGTTTGCCCAGGTTTTCAATCACTGTCCCTTGAAAAGAACTTGGGACATCAACGGTAACTTCTTCGTATGGCTCAAGAGTTTTACCGTTTTCTTCTTTGAGAATGATCTGTGGCTGAGAAACTTGCAGTTCATAACCTTCTCTGCGCATATTTTCCAATAGGATCGCGATATGCAGTTCACCACGTCCAATTATTTTAAAGCTGTCTCCTTGATCAAAATCAACATACAATCCGACATTGATCTCAAGTTCTTTTTCCAATCGTTCCCTAATTTGTCTTCCAGTTACGAATTTTCCTTCCCGTCCCGCAAAAGGGGAGTTATTAACCAATAAATTCAAGCTGATTGTCGGTTCGTCGATTTTAATTACCGGCAATGGTTCAGCTTCTTGGTCCGTGGTTATTGTTTCGCCGATAAATATATCCGGTAATCCGGCAATCATGACAATATCTCCGGCTGTCGCCTCATCAACCTCTTCACGCGAAATTCCTTTTAAAGTAAAAAGTTTAGTGATCTTTCCTGTTCGTGTTTCTTTTTCCGGAGTTTTTACAAAAACGGTTTCGCCAACCTTAACAACGCCGTCATAAACGCGTCCAATGGCAATTCTGCCCAAGAAATCGTCATAACCCAAATTAAACGCCTGAACACGAAGGGGAGCTTCTTTATTCGCTGACGCCGGAGCAACTTCTTTAAGGATTGTGTCGAGCAGAGGAGTAAGGTCGCTTGATTCGTCAGTCAGTTCTTTTTTGGCGATTCCTTCGCGGCTGATCGCATAAACAGTGGTAAAATCAAGTTGTTCATCGTTGGCCTCCAAATCCAGGAACAATTCAAATACTTGCTCTTTAGCTAATTCCGGATTTGCCGCCGGCTTGTCAATTTTATTAATAATCACAATCGGCTTAAGACCCAGTTCAAGAGATTTTTTAAGAACAAAACGAGTTTGCGGCATCGGACCTTCTTGCGCGTCAACAATTAATAACACGGAGTCAATTGAACGAAGCACCCGTTCCACTTCGGAACCAAAGTCTGAATGTCCGGGAGTATCAACGATGTTAATCTTTGTTTCCTTATATATAATAGAAGAATTTTTTGAATAAATGGTAATTCCGCGCTCTTTTTCCAGCGCGTTGGTGTCCATACTCATTCCTTCTTCAAAGGCTCCTGTCTGGCGCATAATTGCGTCAGTAAGAGTTGTCTTCCCATGGTCCACATGGGCAATGATTGCGATATTGCGAATTTCCATAGATTGTCTTAAATTAAAAACCCGCCTAAAGCGGCTTGCTTATATAATACCTAAAATATGGTAAAAAGCAAGGTTTTTAAAAAATAAAGGAAAGAGATAACTCTTTCCTTGTTTTGTTTTATTTTTTCAGCCAGACGAGCTTGGGAGTAATTTCAAAAGTCCAATCATTGTCGCCTGTTGTTTTACAGAAGAAGCAGATTCCTTTTCCCGAACCCACATATTTGTCGGCTTCGGTTGCTTTTTCGACCCATCTTCTAACATCTTTCATGGTCTTGGCAAAGTCTTTTTTGATAAAGAATTCATCCTTTTTTAAAAGTTCTTTATCATAATAGTTTGTTGTTTCTTTACATCGAGTATATTTAACGATTCCTTTAGCAATATTTTCGAGAACGAGTTTGTCTTTGCCTAATTTTAGCGTCATTGGCTTGAATTGCTGTTCTTCTTCAAAGATAATAACTCCTTTTATTATCTTCAGTCTTTTTTCTTCGTCTTCGCCTTGTTCTTCTTGGACAGAAACAGTATGAGTACATCCTCGCTCATAATCGGGCTGGTCGCTTTTTTTATAATCTTTTGTATCAAGCCGAACAAACCATTCAATAAAGCTTATAAGCTCTTCCTTGTCAAATCCATGTACTTCTATTCCTTTAAATTCCATTTCACATCACTTTTTTAAATGTTCTATAAGCCCTTAGGCTAAAGTTAAAATAGCCTATAAGGGTAATTTTGTCAAGCCAAAGCAAAACCCTTGACAAGTTATTATTATGGGTATATACTCATAACAAAGGCCGGTAATACTAACCAAATAATTAATAAAATTATGCCAAGATTTGATGGAACAGGTCCTCAAGGTTTCGGCGCTGGTTCTGGGAGGGGAATGGGTCCCTGCGGAGCTGGGATGAGAGGCGCTGGCTGTGGGTACGGAAGAAGATTTTACACTAAAAAGGAAGAATCAGAAATGTTAGCGGAAGAGGCTGAAGCTCTGGAAAATGAGCTCAAAGCATTGAAAGAGCGTTTATCCGAGCTTAAGGACTAAAGAAAGCTGAAACTTCAGCCTTTCCTTTAGAGAGGCTGAAGCAAGCTTTTTAAGATTATAATTTTATGCCAAGACCAAGACTTTTTAGAAGAATCAGGTTTAATCCCAATGTAACTTATTTCAAGCCTCAAGGCGTGCCCATGAGGTTTTTAGACATAATCGAATTAACCACCGAAGAGATGGAAGCTTTAAGATTAAAGAATGAAGAGGGATTAGATCAAGTTGAATGCGCCAAATTGATGAAAACTTCGCAAAGCACTTTTCAGAGAATATTGTCAGGAAGCTACAAGAAGATTACAGAAGCTTTACTCAAAGGCAAAGCAATAAAAATAGTTAAATAAAAAATCGCCAAGCCGGCGGTTTTTTAGTTTGATTTTTTAAAGAAAAGGTGGTAACAAAAAGTAAATTCTGATTAAAACAGAAATTTAAAAAAAAGAGGTGCTCTTTAAAATGGAGACAACAGAAATGACAAAGGAAGCTGAAGAAGCTGAAGAAAGAGGCGAGCCAACAGTGAAGATAATCTATTGCTGTAAACAAACATTGCCCAAAGAAACCGGTTCTTTTTGCGACAACTGGGAGGAAGGAGCAATAAAGAGGGTTTCCCTAAATCAAGCAAAAATATTATTGCGAAACCACAGTTTTTTCTTTGAAAGTGGAATAATACAGCCTGCTAAAACATAGCAGGTTTTTTATTAAATAAAAGCTTGATTCTTTTATAGTATTTGCTATAAATCCATAAAGAACAAATGTTCTTTAATAAATGAATAAGGAGGGAAAGTTATGAAAGAAAAAAAAGATAATGCAGATTCCGGTGTAAGAAAGGTTCTTGAGACGCGGACCAAAGGAGGTCAGCTTTTGACGGTCACTTGTGATTATAAGAAAGCTGACGCGATAAAGAGAATATTGTCCCAGATTGAAGGCTTAGAGATTGAAGAAGTTAAAACCAAAAGAGTGTTGATCTCTCACGGGGCTTATGGAGCCTATACTAGGTATTCTGTGAAGCAGCATAAGTACGCGGGAGGCGGGTATGCCGGATGTGGCGGATATATAGAAGTTTTAGAAATTTGCAATCCGCCCGATAACAGATGCGGCACAGTTATCCATATGTCTGATTCTTCGCATGGAAATCGGGTTTTTGAATTTACTTCTTTAAAATCTGCCAAAAGAGCATCTTCTTATTCTCAGCCGGAAGATATTTGCAAACAGCCTGGATTTATTAGAGAGTTTGAATGCGGGATACTTCAACCATGGTTTTTTGCGGTAGGTGACCAGCATCTGTTCGGCGATTATGTTTTTCCCGATTCTGTGGCAGAACAGAGCCTGATTTATCAGCTGGGAAGGAAATTTGTGCTGAAAGATGAAAAAAATAGGATTGTCATTAAGACTTGTATTGGCTCTTGGCATAGAGAAGAAGAAGGATTATATGAGGAAGACAAGAAAAAATATCTCTTTATCCAATGGACAGATGGCACTCGATGGAGTGAATACAATGGCAAAGAAAAGCCAAAACCGTTAGATGAGCTTGATCCGGAATTGGCTTGGATTCTAGAGAGAAAAACAGGAAGATTTGATGAACAGCTGTTGCTCTTAGATAAGAAGAAATTTACCATTTTTCTTCCTGGAAGAAGAAAAGCCAGAGGCGTTATTACCATAACACCTTGTTGGAAAAAATAAATTAAAATATTGGCCTGCTAAAATATAGCAGGTTTTTTATTTGTTTGAAATATTTTTCTTATAGATTATAATCTATATAGTATAGAATAATACTTTAAAGAAATTCAAGCTTCAGAACAATAAAAAGGTCGAAGATTATTAATTAACAAAAAAATATAAAACATGATACAAAAATTTAGAATTTTTCTTTTTTATTCTGTAATAATCGGAGTAATTTTTAGTTTGTCTGTTTCTCAAGCAATATCAGCTGATAAGCCGTATAGGCAAGCGCCAGAATCAATGTCTGCGGCTAATGTTAAAATAGTGAAGAAAACCCTTCTTCCTCTAGAAGCCAGGGAAGCAAAAGGCAGGCCTGGGAATCTGCCCGAGAAGAAAAAGCCGGTAGTAGAAGAAACAGCAACCGGAATTTTGGGAACCACGGCAACCGCTGAAAAATACGCGGTAATTATTGGAATTTGCGATTATCCCGGAACAGGGAACGACCTTTGCGATTCAGACGGGGATTCTTTGAATATGTATAAAGCTCTGACTGATCTTTATGGATATAGTCCGGAGAATATCAGCTTATTCAAAGACGGCGGAGGCCAGACTGGTTTTATAGACCCTGTTACTGGTGAATATATTGTTGCTGAAGTTCCTGCTAAGCAAAAGATTCTTGACGCTATAGACGATATAAGAAGTCAAGCCACGAGTTTGGATGAAGTAGTATTCTTTTTCAGCGGACACGGGGCATATGGAGACGACCCCACAGACACCAATGATGAACCCATAGATGAAGCGCTCTTGGTTTATAATAACGCAGAGGATGGCGCAGATTATCTCTGGGACGGAGAATTAAAAACAGCGTTTGATGATTTCCCCACGGATAGAGTTGTCTTTATCTTTGATACTTGTCTTGCCGGCGGGATGAATGATGTTGCCAGTGGAGAAGGCAGCGGACGGATTGTTGTTATGGCGACTGCAGAAAACCTATCGGCTTATGTTTATTCAAGGGCGAGCGAAGATGTGGATGAAGACGGACAATTAGACGGAGAGGGCGTTTTTACTCATTTTTTTGTGAATGAAGGCATGCTTCAGGGATTAGCCGAGGAATACGACAACTTGCCAGACAGAGAGGATGTGACTGTAGAAGAGGCTTTTGATTATGTCAAAGAAAACATTCCGCCTTATCTAAAACACAGACAGAAACCCGTAATAAGCGATGAGTTCACCAATGATTTGCTTTTGTAATCTAGGCGTGAAAAACAACCTTGATTTAATATCAAGGTTGTTTTTTTATCAGTTGACATTTAACGCATGTTTAGTATACTTCAATCATCCTATGAATTACATTAAAAACAACGCTTTTTATTTTTTCTTTTTTAGCCTAAGGCGGTAGGTTGTTTTTAATACAGTAAACAAATTAAAAAATAGCCTATCGCAAGAAGGCTATTTTTATTTCAAATGATGTTTTTTAAAAATTGAATAAGAGGTGGAAAGAATGAAAACAGGAATATCCAAAGGTGAAAAAGAAGAACTTATCAGGGCGCTTCGGTTGCTGGTGCCGGGATTAGGTTTTCGAGAAAGAGAAGGTGAGTTAATTGCTATGGGAACAACCACTTCTCTAAAAGAGCTTAAGGGATTATTGAAGACCCTAAAGAGAGTAAAAGCGATTGAAATTAAGAAAAACCACGAAGTGGAAGCGACAATAACAATAGATATTTAACAATAAGAAATGAGAAAAAGCAAAAGTTGGGACTTTGTTCTCAGCTTTTTTTATTTGACAACAGCTTTATTTATGCTATATCAGCATTAGTATTCAGTTGAATAACTGATTTTACAATATAAAAGAGGTGAGTGGTATGGAAGAATTTGAGAAATTAGGTATAGAAGTTGTTTTGCAAGGAAAGAAAGGATTTAAGGTGGTTAGAGGAGTATACCAAGAAGTAATTCTATATATCGGCATTGCTTCAGGCGAGCTCCAAGTTGGCTTTATCTCTCCGGGCAGAGATGTTGTTTCAGCTAGTTTGCTGGAGAATTCTATAATAACTGGCTGGCGCGCTTTAAAAATACTTGAACCCTTAGAGCATATTGAGGTTAATACTCTGCCTGCCTGCCTGTTTTTAACCGCCAGAAGTGTTTCTAAAGACAGTGTTTTTTTCAACTCGTTGGCTAAACAGTTTAAAAGTCCGACTGATCTCCAGATGTTGAGAGACCGGATTTTGAAGAGCGGACCGAGCGCTAAAGAGCTTGAAGCAATGCTTGGGAAATTGGAAAAAAGAAACATGAAGGTTGATATGCGGGAATTAAGCGAGGCAATGAAAGCTGGACATATTGAAAAAACTCCGCTGATAGAAAGTATATTCCAGAAAGAAAAAGAAGAACAGCAAGCAATAGAAAAAGAGATCAAAACGCCGGTTCCTGCAAAAGAAAGCTTAGGTGTTTTTCTTGAAGAATTGGGCTACAGCGAATTTTTTGCTTTTGTCTGTCCCGGAATCAAAGCATATATAGATGCCGAACATCTTGATGGCGTTGTAAAAAGAGACACCTACATCAAGACTTTTGGAGAACAGCATATCCTGAAAGGGATAAATAGCAAACCCGAAGACAGTAATTTTAGCGAAACAGAAATCCCTACTACCACTGTTGATGGCGCTGTCTGCACTTTTTTGTTGGCGAAATATCGTCAAGGAAAATTCTATGTCAGGATCAGGATTCAGAAAAAAGGATACTGGCCAGCAGATATGGACTGTACCGTTGCTCAACTTCGTGAATTTATTAACAACCCTAAGTCGCATGCCATTGCGCTTAAAGAACAAGACTTGAAAACAGAGACGGCGAATTAACGCCGTTTTTTTATTGCGCTTTTATCTTGAAGGCAAATAAAGTATAATGAAATCATAGACCATGTTTAACTTACATCAAGAAATATCCACTCCAATAGGTCTTGTGATTATTCTTTCCATTGCCCTTCTTGCCGGAACTGTTATGATCTCGCAAAGTATGGAGACAATGAAAGAAACTTACAGTCTTGAGAACAGGATGATGCTAGACTAGTCGGCATTTACAGGTTTTAGTTCTTAGTGTATTTTAAAACCACAAGTTAATATTAAATTAATCTATAATAATTATGGCTATTATTTCTTCATTAGAAAAAGACCAAGCAGATGAAATCGCTCAAGCAGTTTATGAAAGCTTTGAGGAAAAAACCGGCAAAGCGCCGGAATGGGTAAAAGTCATGGCTCACCGTCCTGAAATTTTAAAAGAATTTACTGAGCTTTTTAAAACCATAATGGGTGAAGGCAAAATTGAACCGTACTTAAAATGGAAAATCGCTTATACTATTTCCAATATGCTGAAATGCCCTTTTTGCGTTGATGTCACAATGAAAATGCTTAAAAAATTGGGAGCAGACGAGGAAATGATTGCAAGAATAAAACAAAGAGAGGACTTACCGGATGGCGAACAGAATATTCTGGAGTTAGTGAAAGATATTACCGATGATGCCAATCTTGATAATCCGGAGATTTTTGCCAAGCTTAAAGAAGAGCTTGATGAAGCTCAGATAGTGGAAATTGTTTCAGTAATTGGATTATTCAATTATATAAATCGTTTCAATAATACTTTCTGTATACTTCCCGAATAGATTTAAAAACAGCCTTTAAGGCTGTTTTTTAATACTTGGTCTTCTAAATAAAGACGCTATTGATAAAATCAAACAGATAATTATTAAATACTTGCTCAAAGTGAAGGCAAAGCGCCAACCCGGATTTCCTTTTTTCAAAATTTGAAAATCAGTGATGAAAATTGTTTCGCAGGAATAATTTCCTTGGTCTGTTCTACTAATACTTGTCCCACGGCTAAAGCCGTCGCTCTTGGAATAACTTGCCAAATATCCTTTAAGGTAAATTTGGTCGCCTTTTTCAGCCGCCAACACTGTTTTTTTTATAGTTTGATCACTAACTAAGAGATGGTTGTTTGATAAACTGTCATGCCTGAATTTCAACCATTCTTCACGGGTATCGCTTCTGAAATAACAGGTCCAACTGCCGCTGCTGAATTTCATTTTCTGATAAACTTCGCTGTTAATGTTTTCTCCCCAAACAACGCAAATATCCTTTATATTTATCAAATCTCCCCATTTTCTATGATAATAATCCCACCAAGAGTCGCTGTGGTGTTGAGAAACAATCAGGCCGCTAAGTTCGTAGTCGTAAAGCGGAGTGATAGTATAGACAATTCCATTCTGAGCCACTTCAAAAGGGGATTGGGATATTTCTTTTTGTATGGGCTCTTGGAATAATCGGGGAACAATTTCATTTTTATCCGGCAAATTGTCTTTTTGAAAAAGGGAGAAACCAAAAACAATAAGGCTGATAAAAAAGATAAATTTGATTATGTTTTTTTTAACCATAATTTATTATACTATATTGGATTGAAAATTTCTAAAAATCTGCTATGCTTGGCGTTAGTACGTTATTATATGGGGGTTGTGCAATATGAAAAAAGATATAGAAGTGCGTGGATATAAAGAGATGACAAGTAAAAAAGACATTCTCAAGGATGTTGAAGAGAATGGAGGAGTAGGAATCAGTTATTCAGGAATAGAACATTGTTCCTTGAAATATTTTGTCGTTGTGACCAGTAATAAAAAAGCAGTTATGGCGATAGAAAAAATAAAAGGAGAAGTTCAACATTTGTATTTGCCCTCTGGAATATGTGAATTCACTATTCTAAGGAGCGATGTAGAAAAACTGATTTCTGAAATAAAGCAGAGATTAGAAGAGGAATTTACTGTTAAGATTATTTCCAAGGAAAAAATTTCTCTAAAAACACCTCGAGCAAAGCTATAGCTTTGCTTTTTTATTTTAATAACTATTATGCTAAAATAACAGAAATTATGAAATTTACTCAATGCCAGCTGGTAATCTATTTGCCGCTATTAATTCTTAGCGCCGTCACAACTCTTTTTATTTTTCGTTTGGAATTTTTTACAGCGGTTGAAGTTAAACCTGAAGTTTCGGAGATAATGGCAAAACTTAGTTCCTTAGAAAATGAATCTGTTGTTTTAAGCTCGGAAAAAATCGAAGCTGAATCTATCGTGTCAGACCATGGCACTGCTTGCCAACCAATCTTGGCTAATCCACCGGAGATAATAAAGGCTGTTTATCTCACTAGCTGGTCAGCCAGCACCGAAAGCCGTATTGATTATTTGATTAATTTGGTTAAAACCACGGAAATTAATGCCGTGGTCATTGATATTAAAGATTATTCAGGCAGAGTGTTTTACAGTATGGATGTGCCGGATGTGAAGAAATATGGGGCTGAGACAATAAGGATTAAAGATATTGATTTGCTTATCCGAAAACTTCATCGGGAAGGCATTTATGTGATTGCCAGAGTTACTGTTTTTCAAGATCCAATCTTAGCATTATTTCGGCCGGATCTGGCGGTTCACAGTAAGAGCAAATTATCTCTTCCTACTTCGACTGATTTCTCGCTTGCTGATCTAGAAAGGAATTCCTTGTGGCTGGACAATAAAGAGTTGGCATGGATTGACCCGGCCGCAAAAGAAGCTTGGGATTATAATATTGCTATTGCCAAAGACGCTGTTTGCCACGGTTTTGACGAAATAAACTTTGACTATATCCGTTTTCCTTCTGACGGCGATCTAAATGATATGCTTTTTTTTGTTTGGGATGAAGAGACTCCCAAGAGTATTGTTATGAGAGAATTTTTCAGTTATTTGCGGCAAGAGCTGGCAGACACAAAAATATCGGCTGATCTTTTTGGCTTGACCACGGTTTATAACACTGACATTGGCATCGGACAAATCATTGAAGATTCCTTTGCTTATTTTGATTATGTTTGCCCAATGGTCTATCCTTCCCATTATGCTGACGGGTTTTTAGGTTATCAAAATCCGGCTGAACATCCTTATGAAATAATAAAAGATTCAATGGATGCTGCTTTTGAGAGGCTAATGTCTTTCAGACAGACAGCCACTTTCACTCAAAGCCAATTGCGTCCATGGCTTCAGGATTTTAATTTAGGGGCTGAATATGACTCTGAAATGGTAAGGTTGGAAATTAAAGCGGTGATTGATGCATTGCAAGATGACTATAGCGGCTTTATGCTCTGGAGCCCTCACAACATTTACACAAAGGGTGCTTTAGAAGAAAATTAGACAGCAGCTTTTTTCTAAGATATAATAAGACATTATTAATTTATTTCGGACAACGCGAAGCGTTCAGGCGAACGAATAAGCGCAGTTCTCAATATCATGGCTCAAGTTCAGGAGATTTATGACCGCATTAAAAACACTAAAAAGGAACAGCAGAAAATTATGGAGGTTTACCGCGATTCCTTGGCTAATTCATATAAGCACCAGAATGTTGTTGAAGATTTAAAAGCTTTGAAAGAGAAAAAGAAACAGATCGAAGGAAGCATTCAGGAAGATCTTAAGACTGAATTTGTTAAGCTGGACAAGCTCAAAAAAAGCGTTGAAGAAGACACTCAATTATTAAGCGACACCGCTTTAACTGATTTAATAAAAGGAAAAGAAGTGGAGATATTTGATGAAAACGAAAACCAGTATGTTCCGATCTTCAGCGTAAAGTTTAAAAAAGCGGAGTAGCTAATCGCCTTATCAACGATTTTTTGATAAGATAAAACCATGGAAGAAATAGAAGTGAAATTTTTAAATATTAATCCTGATGAAATTGAAGAAAGATTAAAAGGATTGGGCGGGAAAAAAGTTTTCAGTAAACTATACCGCAGAAGGGTATTTGATTACCCGGATCTAAGACTGAATAATGCCGGAGCGTGGATCAGGCTAAGAGATGAGGGAGAGAAAACAATATTGGCTTTCAAACAGAGAATAGGGGTAAAAACTAATGATGGGGTTACTAACGACGAAACTATGGAGGAAATAGAGGTGGAAGTTAGCGACTTTGACAAAACCGCCGAATTTTTAACTAAAATTGGGCTGATGGAAAAGTTTTATCAGGAAAATAAAAGGATTAGATACCAATTGAATGATGTTGAGTTTGATATAGATTTTTGGCCCCAGCTGGAACCATACCTGGAGATTGAAGCCTGTTCATGGGAAAGCGTTGACAAAGCTATTAAATTGCTTAATCTTAATTCAGAAGATAAAAAAATATTTTCAACTCAGCAGATTTATCAGCTCAAAGGAATTGATGAAAATAACTATCAGGAAATCACCTTTGAAAAGATGGTTAAAAGGTCGGTAAGATTATAAAATAAAACAACAAAATTATGAACCATATAGATGGAAAAATAAAAGAAATCAATCCTGGAAAGATTATAACTATTATAGTTTTTTTCTGGCTTGCAGTTGTTGTTATCTTTGGAGCCTTTGGAACGGTTGGAGCCGGCGAACGGGGAGTGCTTTTGCAATTCGGAGCCGTGCAGGATAAAGTTTTTGACGAAGGACTATATATTAAAATACCTATTATACAAAAAGTGCTAAAAATGGATGTCAAAATCCAAAAAGACGAAGTTCCTGCCAGCGCTTCTTCCAAAGATTTACAGATAGTAACTTCCCGCATCGCTTTAAACTATCATCTTGACCCTCAATCGGTTAACAAGGTTTGGCAAGATGTTGGGAAGAACTATAACGCCCGCATTATCGCTCCATCCATCCAGGAGTCGGTAAAAGCGATTACGGCCAAATATACAGCCGAAGAGCTTATAACCAAGAGAGAAGAAGTAAAAGATCAGATTAAAGCCAACCTTGCGGAAAGGCTGATAACCAGTTCAATTATAGTTGACGAGTTCAATATTATTGATTTTTCTTTTTCTTCAGCTTTTAACGATGCCATTGAAGCGAAAGTGACCGCTGAACAGTTGAAACTAAAAGCTGAGAGGGATTTGGAAAGGATTAAAATTGAAGCCGATCAAAAGGTGGCTGAAGCCGAGGGTAAAGCTAAAGCTATTCAAATTGAAGCCGAAGCTTTGCGCGCTAACGCTCAAATAGTGGAGCTTCGTTGGATAGAAAAATGGAACGGCGAGGTTCCTCAGTACTGGGGACAAGCCAGCCCTTTTATCGGATTGAAATAGCAATACAACAAAAAAACCGCTATTCGCTTTCAGAGACAGCGGTTTTTTGTTAGAATAATACAATGATTGATATTATAAATTCCAAAGGAGAAAAAGAATTGTTTTCTTTTAGAAAAGTATCCCGTTCAGCAAGACGGGCCGGCGCTGACGCCAGAACCGCCAAAAAGATTGCCGAGATTATCAAAAGTGAAGTTTTTTCAGGAATGAAAACGATTGATATTTTTAAAAGAGTAAGAGAACTCTTGGAAGAGAAGAATTTTCAACTGGCCATAAGATTTTCACTTAAAGAAGCAATGAAGAAGCTGGGGCCGGACGGTTTTAATTTTGAAAAATATATTGGCAGAGTTTTAGAAAACGGAGGATTTAAAGTTGAAATTAATCAGTATCTTCCCGGGGGTTGTATTGAGGGTTATGAAATAGATTTTATAGCTTCTAAGGATAACCTAATATATGTCGGAGAATGCAAGTATCGTAATCGTGCAGGAGAAAGAATTGACACTAAAGAGTTGTTGGCAAATCATGCTCGTTTTTTGGATATTTTAAGCGGCCCTTATTTTAAAAAAGAAAAGAAGAAAGAGATAAAAACAATAATGGTGACGAACACTAAATTTACTGCCCGGGCGAAAAGATATGCCCGCTGTAAGGGCGTTGAGCTCTTCGGCTGGCGCCATCCTTTTAATGAAGGTTTAGAGCACCTTATAGAAAAAGAAAAGCTTTATCCCATTACCATTCTTCCTTCTTTAAAAAAACATCTCAAGGAGCTTTTTATCTCTCAGCAGATTATGCTGGCTCAAGATATTTTAGAACTTAATGTTCCAGCGTTTGTTGAAAAAAACAATATATCAGCAGGCGCTCTTGAGCCTTTAATTAAAGAAGCAAATATTTTGTTGAAAGTTTGACAAAATAGAGAAAATAAGTATTATAATGAGCAAGTACGATGAAGTCTATCTTAACAAGATAGGCTAAGTTCTTTAAAAAAAAGACCTACGGAGGTAATAAAATGACAAACGAAAAAGATGGAGTAAAAACAAGGGATATATACAAAAGCATGTCTTCCATAGATTACCGTTACTGGGATCCAGAAGTTGCTCGTTTTCTGTCTGAAGAAGCCTTTACTACATATAAGTTAAAGGTGGAAGAAGCTCTAGTGAGAGTTCTATACGAAAGAGAAATATGCAGCTGGCAAGTTTTTTTAGAAGTGAAAAAAGCCTGTGAATTGGTAACCACGAAAGAGGTTTACGAAGAGGAGGATCGTATTCACCACGATATCCGCGCTTTAGTCAACTGCATTTGCAAGAGGGTAAGCGATGAAGCAAAACGATTTGTTCATATGACAGCCACTTCTTTTGATATCTCTGACAGCGCTAACGCTGCTCGCCTCAAAGACGTGGTAGAAAAGGTGGTAATCCCGAATCTTATTAAGCTTGAGAAGGTATTGGTTGAGATCAGCCTAAGAGAAGCTGGGACGGTTCAAATTGGCCGTACTCATGGGCAGCACGCAGAACCAATCACTTTTGGTTTTGCCATAGCTGAGTACGTGAATCGCCTTGGTGACTGCATTGAGTCTCTTAAGGTTTTAGCGGAGAAGCTTCCAGGAAAATTTTCCGGCGCAGTGGGAGCCTATAACGCTTCATTCTTGTTCTTTGACGATCCGGAAAGCTTTGAAGAAGAAGTATTGCATGAACTCGGGCTTAAACCAGCGAGGCATTCAACCCAGATCGTTCCGCCGGAGCCGATGACGAGATTGTTCAACGAAATAACCATTGTTGGCAGCGTCTTGGCTAATTTGAGCGATGATATGCGCAACCTGCAAAGGTCAGAGATCGAAGAAGTGGGAGAGGCATTTGAAACAGGGCAGGTCGGTTCATCAACCATGCCCCATAAAAGGAATCCGATAAACTTTGAAAATGTGAAAGGCATCTGGAAGATACTCCTGGGCCATTTGAGTGTGGTGCATTTGAACCAAATCAGCGAACACCAGAGAGATCTCACAAATTCGGTATCAGCTCGGACTTATGGAGAATCTATTGGCTATTTAGTTTCGGCAATAAAACGGCTGACTAGGACGATGAGCAAATTGCAGGTTGATCAGAAAAATATGAAAAGAAATCTCGAGACTAAAGGAAAACTAAGCATTGCTGAACCGTTGTATATCATTTTGGCGGCAAACAAACATCCGGCCGCTCATGAAAAGGTTCGCCAACTGACCCTTCAAGTCGAGAGAGAAAAGAGATCCCTAATAGAGATTGCCCGGGAAGACCTGGAACTGAAGCCATACTTTAAGAGTATGACTAAAGAGCAAAAAGAGATCCTTTCAGGCTCTCGGCAATATACTGGTATTGCTTCAAAAAAAGCAAAAAAGGTAGCCAGATATTGGCAGCGCTGGGAATAGAAATTCCAGGGTAGATGTAGTAATGAATTTTGCCGGTTCTAAATTTAGAACCGGCTATTTTTTTGCAAAAAAAAGAAAAGGACAATAATGTCCTTTATATTTGCCAATTTGACAAGACTGCTTGGCATTTTTTGAAGCGGTTTAGGCTAATCCTTTCAGTTATTGGATTTTCCAGTTGAGCAGATTTTTCAATATTATATTTGCCGCCTTCAAAATTTTCCAGCTGGAAATACAGTTTAGGTAAATATACTGCCAAAGCTATAAACAAGATGCAGGCTTGTTCAAAGTTGTCTATATTATGGCAAGTATAACCGTATTCTCCGCTAGGCGGAACATAAAGATTGCAGCCATTTACTCCGTTGGTTTCAAAAGAAGCCCCGTGCGGTTTCCAGCGAACTTCCAGAAACGATTGTCGCTGAAAGCTATAAGAAGAAAAAATGTTTTTAATTTCTTCTATTATGTTGTCTCTAAAGTTGGGATTACCTAAAATGCGGGCGATCCATTTTTTATGTTCTGCTTCCGGCAGTCTGGCTTTTATATAATAACCTCCATTTGGACAGAATATTATTTTAGGAAGGTACTCGTCAAACCTATTCCATATAGAATTAACTATTCCTCTTGATACTGGATTATCTATTACGCTCATTGGCTTCACCTCTTTTTAAGACTAGGTTCTGTCAACTTGTTTTTAAGAGGGAAAAATGATACTTTTATAATATGTCATTATCTATCGGAATAGTCGGTCTGCCCAATGTGGGAAAATCAACTTTATTCCAAGCCATTACCAAAAAACAAGTTGACCGCTCTAATTACCCTTTTTGTACCATTGACCCTAATGTGGGCGTTGTTGCCGTGCCTGATAAAAGAGTGGACCAGCTGGTGGAATTGACCAATTCCGCCAAAAAGATCCAAGCTACCGTGGAATTTGTTGATATCGCCGGCTTGGTGAAAGGAGCTAACCAGGGAGAAGGATTGGGCAATAAATTTCTGGCCAACATCAGAGAAGTTGATGCGATAATTTATGTTTTGCGCTGTTTTCAAAATGAGAAGATCATTAACACCCAGTCGCAGATTGATATTTTGAAAGACAAAGAAATTCTGGATATGGAATTAATCCTTAAAGACACTGAGGTTGTGGAAAAAAGAATTGAAGGATTGGAAAAGGAAGTCAGGGCCAAGAAAAAAGAAGCAATTAAGGAACAGGAAGTTTTAACCAAAGCTTTAAATCTATTACATGAAGGAAAAATCCTAATTGAAAATTCTTGGACTTCAGAAGAAGAAAAAATTCTTAACAGCTACCAATTACTGACTTTTAAAAAAAGGCTTTATTTGTTGAACGGAAAGGAAGAAGAAATAGCTTTGAAAATAAAAGAGCTTTTTACTAAAAACAATTGGCAATTTATAATTATTGATATTCTGACTGAATTTGACGCCAGCGCATTTAAACCGGAAGAAAGAGGCGAGTTTGATTTGCCTGAAGAATTGAGAATAGATGACCTGGTAAAAGAATCATACAAGCTGCTTGATTTAATAACTTTCTTTACCACCGGAGCAGATGAAACTAGAGCTTGGACTCTCAAGAAAGGCAGCGCGGCTCCTCAAGCCGGGGGAGTGATACATAGTGACTTTGAACAGTATTTTATTAGGGCGGAAATTATCAATTGGCAGGAGTTAATCAACGCCGATGGTTTTGTCAAAGCAAAAGAAAAAGGATTGATTCGTACGGAAGGAAAAGAGTATATCGTTCAAGATGGCGATGTCATTGAAATTAAAAGCAAAGCGTAAATTTATATTCATGTTCAAATTTCTTAATAGGGGAAATTCCACTTATTCCGCCACTATCACCATTATTATTTTGGTCGTGATTTTAGTGAGCGGGATTTTAATTTATGAGCTGTTTACAGAAGGATTTGAAAAAGATGTCTGGCTGGAATCTTGGCAGTACAGAAGGTTGGTCGTTGTTGAAAATTCAGCGAATAAAGAAGTTCTGAATTATCCTGTTCTTCTGCATATTAATACTTCGTTATTGGTGGAAGAAGGCAAACTGGTTTCAGACTGCCGGGATATTAGATTTACCGACCCGGATTCCAAGAAATTTTTAACGCATTGGATAGAAGGGGAATGTGATACAAAAGATACTAAAATATGGGTCAATATCCCTTTTGTGAATCCTATCTCCAAGAAAACAATTCATCTTTATTATGGCAATGAAGAAGCAGAGGATGAGTCTCTGTCTTTGCCGGCAGAAGATGTTATTATTACGGAAACAAAAGGAGAAATGATTTTGTCTGATAATCAGAGAAATTGCGTCAGGGATTTGAATGCCACTTTATATTGCGTAATGCCCAAAGCAAACGCTATTTATCTTTTTAAATCAACTAACGAAGGAAAAGATTGGCAAGAAGAAAAAGTAAGCGGCGATTCTGCATTAAAACAAATGCAGCCGGTGATAGCTTTGGATTCTTCTAATAAGATTAGTATCGTCTGGCAAGACGCAACATCGCATCTTTATTATCGCCAAAAGACAACAGTTGGCTGGGATGAAATAAAAACAATTGCTCAAAAACCAGCCGGTTATTTTTCTCCTTCGATTGCCATAGATTCCTATAACAACAAGCATCTTGTTTATACGGGAAAGGATAGCGTTTATTATTGGAACTTTCTCATTGGTAAAGAACCGACAAAAATTGCAGAAAATGTTGCTAACCCGAGCATAATTGCAGGCTTAAGAAGCGATGTTTTTGTTCTCTATGCTGCAAGTGATAAATCAATTGTTCTTCGTCAAATGATCACTGGTGGTTGGAGCGAGGAGGAAAAGCTGGAGGGGGCTGAACCTGTGATGGCCGTAGATTCTAAAAGCAACATTCATCTTATACACCAAGAAAATTCTCAACTTGTTTATCTTAAGAGAACAAGCGAAGGCTGGCAAGAAAAAGAAGTGCTGGATACTGCAAGGCAAAGCAGCGCTTCAATTGCTTTAGATAAAGAAAACAACGTTTATGTTGTTTTTAGCCGCAAAGGAGAATCAACAGCTTATCTTCGAAAAAAAGATTCTAACGGCTGGAGCGAAGCCGAAAAAATAACTGAGAATGGCTGGCAGTCAAATTTAATCTGGGGGATACAGCCGGAAGAAAATAATATTTATTCCAATATTCCACGCCAGGGTTTTGCCATGGTCTATCTGTCAACAGAAGACAGTGGAGCTCAAAGTCTAAGGTTTTATTCTGCCCCCTTTACTATTTATCAAGTGGCTGGATCTGAGTTAATTCTTTCCATTGAAGAAGAGCGGGATATTAACGACTATTAGCATATGCAGTCAAAAGAGGTTCTCAAGAAGTTAAAATCTCTTGCCAATTCCAAGAGCGTAGCCGGAATGGCTAGATTCGGCATTAATCCGCAGAACACTTTGGGCGTATCCATGCCTATTGTCAGAAAGATTGCCAAAGAAATTGGCAAAGACCATAAATTGGCTCAACAATTATGGGATTCAAAAATACATGAGGCTAGAATTTTGGCCGGCTTTATTGATGAAGCGGACAAAGCGACTGAAAAACAAATGGAAAACTGGGTAAAGGATTTTGATTCTTGGGATGTTTGCGATCAGGTTTGCGGCAACTTATTTGATAAAACCGAATTTGCTTATAGCAAAGCGTTTGAGTGGAGCGAAAGAGAGGAAGAATTTGTTAAAAGAGCTGGTTTTGTTTTAATGGCGACTTTATCGGTTCACGATAAAAAAGCTTCAGATAAACAATTTGAACAGTTCCTGCCGGTTATAAGAAGAGAGACTGAAGATGAAAGGAATTTTGTTAAAAAAGCCGTTAACTGGGCATTAAGACAAATCGGAAAAAGAAATATTAGTTTAAATAAAAAGGCGATTGAAATTGCCAAAGAAATTCAAAAAGTTGATTCCAAAAGCGCTAAATGGATTGCCAATGATGCTATCAGGGAGCTAACCAATGAAAACATCTTGCGAAGGATAAAAAATAAACACAAATAGTTACATTTAGTTTAGCTGAGCATAACAATATATTTGAATAATAATAATTTTATGCTAGAGTGGTAGCTAAGTTATTAAATTAATATAAAACTATGAAAACAGATATAAAAGATTTGCCGAATTCCCAAAAAGAAATTACAGTGGAAATTTCGGTTGAGGAAATGAAAAACTATGTTAAAGAAGCGACTGATAATATCTCCAAGGAAATGAAAGTTGACGGCTTTCGTCCGGGGAAAGTGCCTGCGGAAATAGTAAAGCAGAAAATAAACGAAGCGCAGATTTATCAGGAAGCAGGAGAATTGGCCATTAGGAAAACCTATCTCCAAATACTCAAAGAAAGCGGCTTGGAAGTGATTGGGCAGCCCAAGGTTGATCTTACCAAGATCACTCCTGGGAACTCTTTGGAGTATAAGATTGTCTTGACAATTTTGCCGAAAATAGAACTCTATGATTACAGCAAAGTTAAAGGCAAGCTGGAGAAGATAGAAGTGGCTGACGAGAGGATAGACAAAGAGTTGGAAAACTTGCGCAAGAGCCGGGCTAAATTTATTACCACTACTGAGGCAATCCAACAAAGCGACAAAGTTGAAATAGATTTTGAAGGAATGCTTGACGGTAAAACCATTGAAGGAGGAGAAACCAAAAAACAATCTTTGATTATTGGCGAATCTCACTTTATCCCGGGTTTTGAAGAAAACCTGATCGGTTTAAAAGAAAAAGAAGAAAAAGAATTTAATATTGTTTTTCCGAAAGAATATCAAAAAAAAGAATTGGCCGGTCAAAAAGTCACTTTTAAAATTAAAATCAATTTAGTACAAAAACAAGAACTGCCGGAAATTAACGATGAGTTTGTCAAAGGCTTGGGCAATATTAAAGATGTGGCTGAATTGAAGGGGAATATAAGGAAGGCCTTGGAGGAGCAGGAAAAAACTAAAGCTGAGCGCGACTTAAAAGAAAAAATCGCCGATGAGATCATTAAAGGAACCAAAGTGGATGTTCCCGACTTGTTGGTGGAAGAAGAACTGAATTTTATGCTGAAAGAGCTGGAAGGCAATGTGCTTCAGTCTGGAATGGAGTTTGAGCAGTTTCTTAAAAATTCCAAAACAAACAGGGAAGAGCTAAGAGTTAAATATCGGGAAAATGCCGTCAAGAGAGCCAAATGGAATTTAATAGTCAGAGAAATATCCAAACGGGAAAAGCTGGAAATAAAAGAAGAAGAGTTAAAACAAAGAATGGAAGAAGTGTTAAAAGCTTATCCGGAAGAGGAAAAAGCCAAGGTCAATATGGACAGGTTTCGGGAATATATCAGCGAAGTGATGATTACGGAAAGGGTTTTTTCTTTATTGGACAAAATCGCATCTGATAACAGCAAATAATTTTTTAGATTATGGAAATTGAGCCTTAACCCCGCTGCAGCGGGGTTTTGCTCTTGACAAATGTTTTAAGTGTGATATACTCATTTCAGCGTTAGGATGGGGAAAAGAATCTCCCTATCCGAAGCACCTCTTCTTCAAGAGAGGAAGGGGTCAAAAAAAATAGAGGTGCATTAGCATGTATGAATTAGAAAATATAGAAGGGACAGAAAAGAAGCCAAAAGGAAGCATTGAGATAAAAATCGAGAAAGGAACTTATGGCCATCTTCTAGAGAAGGTGATCAGGGATGAATCCGAGAAAGAGAGGTGTTTAGCCAGAGGGACCGAAAGCACAGAGGACATTGACCTTAAAGAGCAAAAGCTCGAAAGCAAGATACGCAGCTCAGTACAAATCGCTGAGGAGACAGAAGAGTGCACTCTTCTATCGCTAACGGACCCAATCGTCATGGAGGCTTTCATAAGCGCAATGTGAGTTTTTGTACATTAAAAAACTAAAATATTTTTTTGGGGCAGGCAGCATAATGTTTGTCCCTATATTTCTTTCTAAAAACCATATTTTGTGATAAAGTAGCGTTGTTCTTTAATAATTAAAGGATAATAAAAAAAGACAGAAGGTGATAATATGTATGAAATTGAAATGATTGGAGGAGAAAGAGTAGCAGGGAAGATAGTGAGGCACAAAGGCACTGACACAAATCGGGTGATTATAAAAGCGATTTCTATAGAAGGGAATGTATATGCTTTTTCTGTCACCGCGGAAAGCAAATTTAAAATAAGCGATATTTTAAATTTGGAACAGCTTGTGTACAGAGAAGGTATGATAAGCTTGCCGTCTATAGTGCCGATTTTTACTCCTGTAAGAAATAGGTTAACTAAAAAGATAGGTGTGGTTACTTACGACGATGGAAAAAAGATTCTAGTGAATTATAATGGAAGCAAACTAGAAAAGAGAACAGCTGCCAGCCATTTGAACCTTTTTTTCCCGAAAACAGAACCATCTTGTTTAAAATGCGGCTTTGGATTACCGGACCAGTGCGTGTTTTTGGATTTAGACGAAAATCTCCAGCCTGTTTGTGACATGTATACTGAAAAAAGAATGGAAAAACTTGAGAATAATCGTTTAAGACACCCTAAAGAGAGTTTTCCGTATTGTCTGCTTCCGGAAAAGATAACCAATCCAGGACCGGATTCCTTTGTCCCGTCCTAATCTATATTTGAGCATTTTTTAAATGCTCTTTTTTTTTGCTTTCTTAAGGGGAAAATGATAACTTTAATAAAGAAGCATGGAATTAAGTCTTAATAAACTTAACAAAGAACAGAAAGAGGCTGTGACTTTTGGAAGCGGTTCGATTTTAATCGTGGCTGGCGCCGGAACCGGAAAAACAACGGCAATAACCAACAGAATAGCTTATCTTGTTGAGCAGGGAAAGGCTAAGCCGGAAGAAATTCTGGCATTAACTTTTACTGACAAGGCGGCCGAAGAAATGGAAGACAGAGTAATTAATCTTTTGCCTATAGGTTTTGTTGACCTTTGGATATCAACTTTCCACTCTTTTTGTGAAAGAGTTTTAAAAGAGTACGCCTTGGACATCGGCTTGTCTCCTGATTTTAAATTAATAGACGAGACACAGGCTTGGCTTTTAGTCAGGCAGAATTTAGCCAAGTTTGATTTGGACTATTATAGGCCGTTGGGAAATCCCACAAGATTTATCCGTGCTTTGCTTGGCCATTTTTCTCGTTGCAAGGACGAGGGAATATATCCGGAAGACTATCTTAATTACAGCGATGATTTAAAATTAAATATGGACGGAATAGCAGTAGGCAGCAAGGCTGTAAAAAGCAAAGATAAAAAAGAGCTAGCTGGGATACAACAAGAATCAGACAGGATAAAAGAAGTCGCAGACGCTTACGCTATATATCAAAAGCTTCTTTTGGATAATAGCGCTTTGGATTTCGGAGACCTTATTAATTACTGCTTAAAGCTGTTCCAAAAGAGGCCGAACATTTTAGAGAAATACCAACAAAAATTTAAATATGTTTTAGTGGATGAATTTCAGGATACTAACTGGGCACAATATGAATTGGTTAAGCTGTTGGCGGTGCCTCAGGACAACTTAACTGTTTCCGCAGACGATGACCAATCTATCTATGCCTGGAGGGGGAGCTCTTTAAATAATGTTCTTCAATTTAGGAAAGATTATCCTCAAGCCAAAGAAATCATTTTGGTGCAGAATTACCGCTCTCCGCAAAATATTCTTGATTTGTCATATAGTTTTATTCAATTGAATAATCCTAATCGGCTGGAATGCCAAATTTCACAGGAATTTTCCGCTATAGCCAAAGAGAAGGGCGTTGATTTGAGCAATTTCAAAAAGATTGATAAGAAACTGATTGCTGCTAAGGAGAAAATCGGCTTTATTGAAAATATGCATTTCAAGACCTTACAGCAGGAAACGAGAGCGGTAATAGAGAAAATCATTCAACTCATGAAGAAAGACAAAGAATCTTCTTTCAAAGATTTTGCCATTTTAGTGAGAGCCAATAACCATGCCGAAGCTTATTGCCGGGAGCTGGAAAGAACGGAAATTCCTTATCAATTTTTAGCTTCCAAGGGCCTATATTCAAAACCAATAATTTTAGATGCCATTTCTTATTTAAAATTAATAAGCGACCTGCATGAGAGCTCAGCTGTTTTTCGGGTTTTAAATTTTCCCTTTTTTAAAATCTCTTATGAAGATATAGCGAAAATCAGCCGCTTCAGTTCTCAAAAAGGCTGTTCAATTTACGAAACTCTGCAGCAGCTTGGTCTGGTTTCCGGCATTTCCCAAGAAAGCGTGAATAAAATCAACTTCTTCTTAAGCTTAATCCAAAAACATGCTCTTCTGGCCAGAGAAAAGAATATCAGTGAAGTTTTTATAGCGTTCCTTAAAGATTCGGGGTATTTAGAATATTTAATTAAAAGAGAGCAGCAGGAGGGCAAAAAGAACTTTGATCTGCTCAACCAATTTTTTGACAAGATCAAAAAATTTGAAGCCAGCCAGCCTGACCCGACTTTGAATAATTTTATAAACCAGCTTGATTTGGAAATAGAATCCGGAGAACAAGGCTCTTTGCAGTTTAATATTGAAGAGGGTCCGGACACTGTTAAAATTATGACCATTCATGGAGCCAAAGGATTGGAATTCAAATATGTTTTTCTTGTTAATCTGGTTGCCCAGCGCTTTCCCACCAGAGAAAGAAAAGACCCCATAGAAATTCCGGAAAAACTGGTCAAAGAGATAATCTCTAAAGGAGATGTCCATTTAGAAGAAGAAAGAAGGCTGTTTTATGTTGGAATGACCAGAGCAAAAAAAGGATTGTTTTTTGTTTGGGCTGATGATTACGGCGGAACAAGAAAGAAAAAGCCTTCCCGTTTTTTACAAGAATGCGGACTGGAGCTTTCCGAGCCGGCTGAAAGTTCAACCAAAGACTGGGAAGCAGAGCCCTTTCCAACTCCCAAGCTTGAAAAATATCCGATTCCTTCTCATTTTTCCTATACCCAGTTGGCTGCTTTCCAGAATTGTCCTTTGCAGTATAAGTTTGCTCATATTTTAAAGATTCCGAGAAAAGGCAAAGCCAGTTTCAGCTTTGGAAAAACAATGCACCACACTTTGGAAGATTTTATTAAAGCTTCTCAGAGCAAGCAAAATGATTTATTCGGCAATAAGCAGGGTTCCGACATCAGCCATACTGATCTATTGGAGCTTTATAAGAAGAATTGGCTGGACGAATGGTATGAAGACAAGGCACAAAAAGAAAAGTATTTTCAACAGGGGAAAAGATCCCTTCAACTCTTTTTTGACGATTTCAAAAAGAAGCAGCCCAAAACCTTGATCATTGAAAATGAACCAGCTTTGGAGCAAGGTTTTAATTTAAAAATAAACAATGATATTTTTATCGGCAAGATAGATCGGATAGATAAGATTGACAATGGAGTGGAAATCATTGATTATAAAACAGGGAAGGCGGCAGAGAAATTAAACGCCGCTGACAGGGAACAATTGCTTATCTACCAAATGGCAGCTCAAGAAGTTTTGGGTCTGGAGCCCAAAAAGCTTACTTATTATTACTTGACCGAAGGCAAAAAACTGTCTTTCTTGGGATCTAAGGAAGAAACAGCAAAGCAAAAGGAAAAAATGATGACTAAAATAGAGCAGATCAAGAAAGGCGATTTCTCACCCACGCCCGGCTGGCAGTGCCAGTTTTGCGATTTTAAAAGTATTTGTGAATATGTCCAAAAATAAACAAGAAAAATTTGATTTGGCAGTGATTGGAGGCGGGCCTGCGGGAATAATGGCCGCCGGCAGAGCGGCTGAGCTGGGAGCCAGGGTTGTTTTGATTGAAAAAAATAGAGAACTGGGCAAAAAGCTTTTATTGACAGGAAAGGGAAGATGTAATATCACTCAAGCAGAATTTGATCCATTAAAGCTGGCTCTTAAATTTGGCAGGACCGGCAAATTTCTTTTATCCGGATTTACTGTTTTTGGAGCCAGAGAAACTGTTGGATTTTTCAATAAAAGAGGCTTAAAGACCAAAGTGGAACAAGGAAGAAGAGTTTTTCCGCTTAAGGGTCGGTCTATTGATGTTCTTAATATTTTAACCGGATTTTTACGTCGTTATAAAGTGGAAATTATTACTTGCGCGGAAGTGACAGGCATAAAAGAGAAGGACGGTTCAATAAAAGAAATATCTTTAAAGGGCAAAGGAAAAATCATTGCTGATAATTATGTTATCGCCACTGGAGGAAAATCTCATCCTGAAACAGGTTCTACCGGTATGGGAATCGGATGGGCTAAAATGCTCGGCCATTCAATAACAGAATTAAAACCGGCTTTAGTTCCTTTTGAGATCAAAGAAAAATGGGTTAAGCAACTGCAAGGGTTAGCCTTAAAAAATGTGAGCTTATCCGCTTCACAAGGAAAGAAAAAAGTTGTCAGACTGGGAGAAGTTTTGTTTACTCATTTTGGCTTAAGCGGACCAATAGTTTTAGACATGAGCAGGGAAGTGGGAGAACTTTTGGAACAAGGAGAAGTCAGACTGCTGCTTGATTTAAAACCAGCTTTGGATTTTGAAAAATTAGACAAAAGAATTCAGCGTGATTTTGAAAAATACAGCAATAAATTATATAAAAATGCTTTATCTGATCTGCTTCCGCAAAAGATAATTCCTTTTGTTCTCAAAGCGTCAGGGATCAAAGACGACAAATATGTTCGGGAAATTTCTCGAGAAGAAAGACACAAACTTGTAAAATTATTAAAAGGTTTGGAGATGACCATTAATCGGCTTTTGCCGTTCAGCAAGGCGATTACCACTTACGGAGGAGTTGATCTAAAAGAAATAGACTCTAAGACCATGAAATCCAAGTTGATCAGTAATCTGTTTTTTGCCGGAGAAATTATTAATCTGGACGGACCTACCGGAGGATATAATCTTCAGCTTTGCTGGACTACTGGCCGTGTTGCTGGAGAAAACGCGGCAAAAGTGTTATAATTAAAATACCTTAGAGATTATATAAAATTTAATTTCAAGGTTCTGACAAAGTCAGGTTCTTATAATTAATAAAGTCGCTTTTATTATAATAATTTATATAAAATATTATGGAAGAAATAAAAAAAGAACAAATAAAAGAAAAACAGCAGATGAACATAATGGCTTTTATCAGCTATTTAGGATTCTTTTGCTTGATTCCTATCTTAACTAAAGAAAAAGACGAATTTGCCCTCTTTCACGCCAAGCAAGGATTGGTTTTGTTCATCTGCGAGGCGGCTACTTGGATGGTTGTTGCGGTAATTCCTTTTTTCTTTCTTTTCGCCAACTTTATAGGAATTTGCTGGCTGATTTTAAGCCTTATCGGAATAGTGAATGTCGTTAAAAACCAAAAACAAGAACTTCCTGTAATTGGACAATTTGCTGATAAATTTAAGATTTAAAAAAGCTGGCCGTTGACAGAATTGATGGATGTGTTATATTTTAATTATAAAAACCGTCATTAAGAAGCTAGCTTTTCTGCCCACGGGCCCAAGTTTTTCAGAAATAACTTGAAAGAAAACCTAGCTTGATGTAAGCGGTATCATCGGTTTGCTGCGTTACCTAGTAACATTTTCAGCAACCGATTTTTTATATTTACGTCTTGAATATTTGATTCCTTGTTAAATCTCAGTTATTATATTTATAAGTATAATAATTTATTTCTACAATATATGCTTTATTCAAAATTATTCAGCAAAAGCCTTAAGAATGTAAAAAAATACGATTCTCTAAACGCGACCTTGCTTCAGAAAGGCGGGTTTATTGATCAAGTCATGGCCGGAGTATATAGTTACTTGCCTCTTGGTCTCCGCGTTCTTAGAAAAATTGAACACATTGTTCGTTCTGAGATGGATGCCATCGGCGGACAGGAAATTTTAATGCCGGTTCTTCATCCGAAAAAAAATTGGGAAAAAACAAACCGCTGGGATAACATGGATATTTTATTCAAGCTTAAGGGAGCAGGAGATAAGGATTTCGCTTTAGGGCCTACACACGAAGAAATTGTTACGCCATTGGCGCAAAAAATGGTTTTTTCTTATAAAGATTTGCCAGTGGTTGTTTATCAAATTCAAGATAAGTTTAGAAACGAGCCTAGGGCGAAGTCGGGCATTCTGCGGGGCAGAGAATTTATTATGAAAGATATGTATTCTTTCCATACGTCAGAAAAAGATATGGATGTATTCTATGAGCAAGTTGAGCGCGCCTATGAAACGATCTGGCAGCGGCTTGGCATTGATAAAATTACATTAAAAACTTATGCTTCCGGCGGCAGTTTTTCAAAATATTCACATGAATATCAAACTTTATGCGATACCGGCGAAGACATAATTTATATTTGTGATAAATGCAATGTGGCGATTAATAAAGAAATAGTTTCCGAACACAAAGCATGCATACAATGCGGAAACAAGGATTTGACAGAAAAAAAAGCGATTGAAGCGGGGAATATCTTTAAGTTAAAAACCAAATTTTCAGATGCTTTTAATTTTAAATTTACTGACAAGGATGGAAAAGAAAAGGGCGTGGAAATGGGATGTTTCGGCCTTGGCGTGACGCGCGTAATGGGCATTTTGGCGGAATGCTTTAATGATGACAAAGGGCTTATTTGGCCTGAAAGTGTTTCTCCTTATAAAGTTCATCTTATCGGCTTAAATTTAGAGGATGAAGAAATCAAACAAAAAACTTTTGATGTTTATGAAAAATTGCAGTCGGCAGGGGTTGATGTTCTTTTTGATGACAGGGAGAACATGTCTGCCGGTGAAAAATTCGCTGATGCGGATCTGGTCGGGATAACCTGGCGGGCTGTAAGCTCAAAGCGAACAGGAGATAAGATTGAAGTTAAAAAAAGAAGGGACGCAGAAGGAAAATTAATGCCAATTCAAGATTTGTTGAAAATGGTTGCTGATTAACCCCTTGACAAAAATAGCTCTTTGGTATATACATATAATGTATTTCTTTTTGTTATAAAAGAATATCGTGCTTATTAAGTTTTCCTTATATTTTAATATAGTGAGAAAGTTAAGAGTAGGTCGTTAACTAATAAATTAACTTCGATCTGTCCCGCTTTGGCGGGATGACGCGGAGTAAAAAAATGGAAAAGAAATTATACGTAGGTAACCTCCCTTATGAGACCAGTGAAGATAATCTTAAAGAATTATTTTCTGAAGCTGGTACAGTTGAATCTGCTGCTATTATCATGGATAAATTTTCAGGCAGATCAAAAGGATTTGGTTTCGTAGAAATGTCTACAGAAGAAGAAGCTCAAAAAGCTATTGATGATCTTAATGGCAAAGAGCTTGAAGGAAGAGGCATTATTGTAAACGAAGCTAGACCAATGGAGAAAAAACCTTTCAGAGATTCTAACCCTACTGAGTAGGACAGTTTCTTAAAACAAGTAAAAGCCCCCGCAAGGGGGCTTTTTGTTTTTAAAATAATTTTAGGCTATAATAAAGAATAATGAAAATTATTAGTGAGATAAAAAGGCATAATCTTTTAGGACGCAGCGGAGCGGCTTTCCCCACAGCTTTAAAATGGGAGCTGGTTTCCAAAGCAAAAGCAAAAGAGAAGTACATAATTTGCAATGGTTCTGAAGGAGACCCGGGGGCTTTTAAGGATGGCTTTATTCTGGAGAACTATCCCCAAGAAGTTATCGCCGGCATAAAAATTGCTCTGGAGGCTATAGATAACAGTTCAGCCTATCTTTATCTGCGCAAGGATTATTATAAGAAATTTGATAAAAAATTGATTAAGGGTTTAGATATAAAACTTTTTAAGAAAACCGGAGGATATCTGGCAGGCGAAGAAACATCTGTTTGCGCGGCCATTGAAGGAGAGAGGCCGGAACCGAGAATAAAGCCGCCTTTTCCCAGCGAATCCGGGTTATGGGGATGTCCGACTTTGATTAATAATGTTGAAACATTTTATTGTGTGGCTAAGATTGCTCAGGGAAAATACGAGAAAAAGCGCTTCTATTCAATCAGTGGCGCAGTAAAGAATCAAGGAGTTTATGAGCTTCCTTTGTCTTGGTCAATTGAACGCATTCTAGCTGAAACAGGCAATCTTCCCAAAGGAAAGTTTTTTCTTCAGGCTGGCGGAAAAGCACTGGGAGAAGTCTTATTGCCCAGCGAATTAAAACGCCAAGTAAAGGGCTTGGGAGCAATAGTTGTCTATGATTCCAAGACAGATGCCATGGCTTTATTGAGAAAAATGGTTGAATTCTTTTTGGTTGCTAATTGCGATAAATGCACTCCTTGCAGGGAGGGAATATACCGAATAGGGCAAATGGTAAAAAAGGGAGAAATAGACAAAAAGGCGCTAGCTGATATTTTTTTTGTTTTGGAGAACACCAGCTTTTGCGCTTTGGGCAGTGGTTCAGTTCTTCCTCTTAAAAGTTTAATTAATAAACTGTTATGAAAATTACTATTAATAAGAAAAAAGTTACCGCTGCGCCGGAAGAAACAATTTTGGATGTCGCCAAGAAAGAGGGAATTGAAATTCCAGCTCTTTGTTTCCACAGTGATTTAAAAATAAAAGCCAGCTGTCGGCTTTGCTTGGTGGAGATAAAAGGAAGACCAGGCCTGTATACCGCCTGCTCAACAAAAGTGGAGCCGGGAATGGAGATTGTCACTGAATCAGTGAAAATCAATAAAGCTAGAAGGATTAATTTGGAATTAATATTTGCCCAGCATCAAGAAGAGTGCAATGACTGCGTGATGAATTTTAATTGTGAGTTATTGGGATTGGCGCGCAAATATAAGATCAATATCAACAGGTTTGACGATAGGAAAAAAGGACTGCCGGTTTATGAGTTCGGTCCTTCCCTGATTTTTGACAGTTCCAAGTGCATTGATTGCGGCAATTGCATTGATGTTTGCCAGCAGCAAGGAATAGGCTATTTAGAAAAGAAGGAAAAAGGAAATCTTTATCGTGTTGTCCCCGCTAAAAACAAAGAGTGTATTTATTGCGGCCAATGCTTGGTCCATTGTCCTGCCGGAGCATTTGAAGCAGTCGGAGAATTTGAAGATATAGCCAAGCCATTGGAAGATAAAAATAAAGTTGTTGTTTTCCAGATTGCTCCTTCTATCAGGAGCAGTATTGGCGAAGAGTTTGGTTTGCCTCATGGCTCAGTGGTAACGGAAAAAATTGTGGCCGGCATTAAAGAACTGGGAGTTGATAAAGTTTTTGATGTTTGCGTGGGCGCGGACATTACCACTATTGAAGAATCTCTTGAGCTGATAGAGCGGTTGGAAAGCAAAAAGAATCTGCCTATGTTTACTTCCTGCTGCCCGGCATGGGTAAGGTTTATTGAGTCTTATCATCCGGAACTTGTTCCTAATTTGACCACAGTCAGATCTCCTCAAATTATTCTGGGTGGTTTGATAAAAACTTATTGGGCTCAACAGGAAAAGATTGATCCTGAGAGAATAACAGTTGTTTCTATAATGCCTTGTGTCGCTAAGAAATATGAAATAACGAGAGAAGAGCTAAACATTAATGGGTTAAGGCCAGTTGATTACGTCTTGACTACTCGCGAATTAGCCAAACTTTTTAAAAGAAAGAACATTGATTTGAAGAATATAAAACCGCAAAAAATAGACAATCCCTTGGGACTTCCTACCGGAGCGGGTGTTATTTACGGAGCGTCCGGTGGAGTAATGGAATCAGCCTTGCGCACAACTTACAAGAAGCTGACAGGAAAGAAATTATTAAAAGTAGAATTTAAGCAGATAGCCGAGAGAACCAAAGCAGCGGAAGTTAAGATAGGCAATCAACTAATTAAAGTGGCCACAGTAAGCGGCATCGGTAACGCTAAAAAGATCTTAGAAAATAATCCATATGATTATGTCGAAGTAATGGCTTGTCCGGGAGGCTGTATTGGCGGCGGAGGTCAGCCAATGCTTGCTGATGAGGAAATCAGGAAGAAAAGAGCGGCTAGTCTTTTCAAAATTGACAGCCGGAAAAAAATAAGATTTGCCGATGAAAATCCAATAGTAAAAAAACTATATCAAAAGTTTTTAAAAGATAAAAAGATAGTCCACTCTATCTGCCATACAAAATTCTATGAACAAAACTAAGACTTTGACACTGAGAAAAGAAATTGTTTTAGCCCAATTTATGGCTTTAACGGGGATAGCCGTTGCAGCGCCTTTATTCGGCAACCAGTTTGTTGCCGGTTCTATTGTCAACGCCACTCTTTTCATCGCGGTTGCAGTTTTGGGCTGGCGAACAGCAATTTTAGTGGGGACAATTCCCAGCATCATTGCTTTGAGCGTCGGACTTTTGCCGCTTGTTTTGACACCAATGGTTCCCTTTATTATCACTGCTAATGCTATTTTAATTTTAGCCTATACTTTTTCTTTAAAAAATAACTATTGGCTGAAAGTTATTTTCGCCGGTTTTTTAAAGTTTGCTTTCCTGCTTTTTACCAGTTCAATCATTATCAACTTGTTTCTGCCGGAAAAAGTTGCGGCCAATGTTGCGGCTATGATGAGCTGGCCTCAGTTCTTAACCGCTTCAATAGGAGGATTGTTGGCTTATTTCTTTCTCAAAGCAATCAAGAAGTATGATTAAAGATTTGAAAGTTTCTTATTTTTTAGCCTTAAAAGCTATCACCAGGGGGAATAAGGGGACTCTTATTTTAACAGTCTTAATTTTAGCTTTGTCTTTTATTAATCTCAGTTTTATTCCCTCTCTTTTATCCGGCGTAGTGGATTCAATGAATAAGCAGTCCGTAAATAATCTTTTTGCCAATATTATTATTGAGCCGGGAGAAGACGAAACATATATTAAGCGAGTATCAAACTTGCAAAGCAAAATTAATTCTGTTCCAGGAGTAATAGGCAGTTCCGCACATTATGACGTGGGAGCGGTTTTTAGTTATGATGAAGATAGGAACGGTAAAGATGTAAAAACTGGAAGCTGGGGAGTAAGATCTATAAATTTAGAAGATGAAAAACGAATAACCACAACTTATCAGATGGTGGTGGAGGGCGAATATTTGGAAGAAGGTAATCGAGACAAGATTATTATTGGCAAAGAAATATCCGGTACCTATGGATCCGAGCTTGAACACAGATCTTTAAAGGGTGTAAAAGTAGGAGACGAATTGACTTTAACTTTTAATAACGGAATTCAAAGAGAGTATGAAGTTAAAGGCATTTTTAATTCTAAAAATGTGCAGGTCGACACCATGGCTTTTATCACTGAAAGAGAAATGGAATCTGTTTTAAAATTAAACGATCGAGCTTCAGAAATTATAGTAAAAATTGAGCAGACTGGAGAAGAGGATAGGTACATTGAAAAATTTAGGAGCATGGGAATTGTTAAGGAAGAGATTAAGTCTTGGACAGAATATATGGGCATGGCTCAAAGCATGATTAAAAGTTTTGCCATAGTTAAGCTGATATTAGTGGCAATCGGGTTGCTGGTAGCCGCTATTACTATTTTTATTGTTATTTTTGTTAATGTTGTTAATCGCAGAAAACAAATAGGAATTTTAAAGGCTATCGGAATGAGGGAGGAAATTATTGTCAGGTCTTATATCTTACAGTCTTTTTTCTACGCCGTGTGTGGCGTTGGATTAGGATTTATTTTAATGAACTTTTTAATTGTTCCTTATTTTATCGCTTATCCCTTAAGTTTCCCCTTTGGTCTCGTTAATTTAATTGTGAACCCGAGAGATTTGTTTGTCAGCAGTCTTAGTCTCATAGTTGCTTCTCTCATTGGCGGTTTTATTCCTTCTTGGCGGGCAGCTAAAGAAAGTATTATTAATGCTATTTGGGGATCATGATAATCAAAGCAAAAAATTTAACTAGAACATATCCGACTAAAATTCCCTGTTTGGCGCTAAAGGGAGTGGATTTTAGCATTAAACAAGGCGAGTTTACGGCGATTATGGGGCGTAGCGGCTGCGGAAAGTCAACCTTGCTTCACCAACTGGGACTGTTGGATATTCCCACAACCGGCGAGCTATTTATTGATGAAACAAATATTTTGAAATTATCAGAGGCTGAAAAATCTCATTTTCGTTTAAAAAAGCTCGGTTATGTTTTTCAAGAATACGCACTCTCTCCGGAGCTTACTGCCTTAGAATCTGTTTATCTTCCTTTAATGCTTCAAGGGACGGGGAAAGAAGAATATCTTGCCAAAGCCGCTGAGGTTCTGGGAAAAGTGGGACTGGACAAAAGATTGAATCATCTTCCCGGCGAACTCTCCGGTGGAGAGCAGCAGCGAGTGGCCGTGGCCAGGGCAATAGTGAATAATCCCAAGATATTATTCGCGGATGAGCCTTGCGCCAACCTAGACAGCGAATCTTCAGATTTAGTGATGAAACTTTTTCAAGAGCTTAACCAAAAATTAGGGCAAACAATAGTCATGGTAACGCACGAACCGGAAGACAAGAAATATGCAGGACATATTATTTGGCTCAAAGATGGTCTCCTTGAGCGTGAAGAAAAATGAACAGATCCGTTTTATTTTTATTTCTGATAATAATGCTTTTAGGAATAGCAATCTTAAACAATAAGAAGGAGAACCAAGTTTGTTTTAAAAAGCATTGTTTCTCTGTTGAGCTGGCAGAAACTTCGGCTGAGCGGAGTAAAGGATTAATGTTCAGAGAACAGCTGGATGAGGACAAAGGAATGCTTTTTGTTTTTCCCGCAGAGCAAGAAGCTTCCTTCTGGATGAAGAATACTTTGATCCCTTTAGACATAATCTGGTTTAATGAAAACAAGGAAGTCCTTTTTATAAAAAAAGATGCTCAACCCTGCGGGACAGACAAATGTTTATCAATCAATTCAGGAGTGGAAGCGCAATATATTTTGGAATTAAATGCCGGAGTTGCCGATGAAATCGGATTGATTATTGGAGATAAAGCGATATTTGATTTTACAGTTTCGGCAGATAGTTTATAATTAAATTATCTTTAATGAAAAGATCAATGAAGATTATTACTAAAAAAGAAATAATACCCATCGCCTTGATTCTGCTTATTTTCACAGTCGGTATTTTGCTTTATCCCAGTTTGCCTGAAAAAATGCCAACTCATTGGAACGCTCAAGGAGAAGTTGACGGCTGGAGCGGTAAAACCTTTGCCGCTTTCTTTTTCCCTTGTTTAATCGCGGCTGTTTATTTCTTAATGCTTTTTATCCCCTTAATTGATCCTTTGAAAAAGAATTATGAGAAATTTAAACTGCCATATTTTTACTTCAGGCTTTTATTTGTTTTTTTCCTTTCTTCCGTCTATCTTTATACTTTAGCGGCCGGGAAAGGGTGGGAAATGAACATTAATTATCTTATTATTCCGGCCAATGCCTTACTGTTTATTTTAGTCGGGTTTTTTCTGCCTCAAATCAAAAAGAATTATTTTGTCGGAGTCAAAACTCCTTGGACATTGCATTCCGAAGAAGTCTGGAACAAAACTCATCAATTCAGCGGTAAATTGTTTATTACAGCCGGTTTAGTTAGCTTGCTGGGCCTCTTTAACTTTTGGTTTTTTATAATTCCAATCTTGGCAGCGGCCTTAGGTTCTATAATTTACTCCTATTTTATTTTCCGCAAGGTTAAAGGTTTTAACAATAACAATGGAAAATAAAAAGACAGAAATTAATCCGGATAGAATCAAAAAAGCCAGAATTGTGGTGGGAATTCCTTCCTATAACGAAGCAGATACTATTGCTAAGGTGGTAAGAAAAGTTGACGAAGGGCTGGCCAAAAATTATCCAAACTATAGCGCAGTGATAATCAATAGTGACAATAACTCTCCTGACGAAACAGGCCGAGTTTTTTTAAATACCAAAACAAGAACTCCGAAAATATATATTTCCACTCCTCCCGGAGTTACCGGGAAGGGCAATAATTTGCGCAATTTTTTACAAGCAGCCTGTTCTTTGAAAGCGGAAAGCTGCCTGCTTGTTGATTCGGACTTAAAAAACATAAAAGGTGGATGGATAAAGTGTTTAGCCGGTTCCATATTCAAAGGCTATGATTACACTGTGCCTGTTTATTATAGAGACAAAAATGATGGCTCAATAACAAACCATATTTGCTTCCCTTTGATCTATGGGCTTTTAGGCTATAATATCCGCCAGCCGATTTCCGGCGAAGTGGCTTTTTCCAGAAAAGTGGCTCAACATCTTTTAAAACAGGAATGGACAGAAGAGATCAAAAGATTCGGAATTGACATCTTTATGTCTTTTAACGCCGTGAAAGGAGGCTTTAAATTATGTCGGGTAAATTTAGGAGCAAAAATCCACAATGCCAGCGCTCCCAAACTGGATGATATGTTTTTGGAAGTGGTGGGGACGTTTTTTAAGCTCTTGTCTGAAAATGAAAATCTCTGGCATCGAGAAGTAAGCTTCCATGGTTTGCCTTTGGTCTACCGATCAGAAGATAGGAAAAAATATCCGGAAATAGAGATTAACCCCCGGGAATTTGAAAGAAAAGCGCTGGCCGAGTTCCCGCTCTATTATCCAAAAATTAAAAAGCATATTTCTTCGGAAATTAGGCAGCTGCTGGAGAGAATGTTTTTTCAGGAAAAAAGCTTGGACATTGACAGCAGTTTTTGGTCGCAGCTAGTTTATGAAATGTTTTACATCTATTGTAATAATTCAAACAGAACTGAAACAATTAAGCTTTTAAGAGCTTTGTATTTTGGCCGGATAGCAATGTTCAATAAAAAAGTTGCCGGGCTGAACAGGAGAGAAGTAGAGCATGTAATTCAGCGCCAGGCCCAAAAGTTTTATCGTCGGAGGAGGTATTTATTGTCGCTGTTGAAAAAATGATTATAAAGAACAAAGAGAAAATTGCCACTAGCGAATTGAGGAGGAAAGCCTTGGCCATGGTTGAGGCTGGTATTGAAAGAGTTCTTCCTTCAACTCTTTTAGATTCTTTTGCGCGTTATGATCCCGTTGGCAAAGTTTTAACTGTCAAAAATGATGCCTATAACCTTTCTAACAAGAGGTTGTTTGTTGTTGGCGGAGGCAAAGCAGCAGGGCTGATGGCGGAAAAACTGGAAGAAATTATTGGGCCGGAAAATATTGTTGCCGGAGCAGTGAATTGTAAGAGCAGCAATTACAACACTAAAAAAATTAAAATAACGGCGGCTAGCCATCCTCTTCCCGATGAAAGAGGAATTAAAGGAGCAAAAGAAATAATGGAATTGAAAGCTCGCCATAATATCGGGAAGGATGACTTGGTTGTTTGTCTGCTTTCCGGCGGCGGATCGGCCTTGATGTCCTGTCCTGTTGAAGAAATAAGCCTGGAGGATATGCAGAAAATAACGAAATTGCTCTTGGCCAGTGGATCTGAAATAGAAGAAATAAATGCCGTCAGAAAACATTTGTCCAGGATCAAAGGAGGTAAATTAGGCAGTTTCTTTGCGCCGGCTACTGTTGTTTCTTTGATTATCTCAGATGTGGTGGGGAATAAGATTGATGTTATTGCTTCCGGTCCGACTTTTCCCGGCTCAACCAGTTTTAGCGACGCTTATAATGTGCTGGAAAAATATGATTTGCTTGGTAAAGCGCCAGACGCTGTGGTTGAGTTTTTGAAAAAAGCCAAACCAACGGAAGAAACTCCCAAGACTTTAGTTAATTGCCACAACTACATTATCGGAGATAATAGATTAGCTTTGGAATCAATAGCAGACAAAGCGAGAGGGTTAGGATTTAATCCTTTTATTGTTACCGCTGAGCAGACGGGAGATCCAACTCTTGTCGCCCAACAAAGAGCAAAAGAAATATTAGAGGAGAAATATGCCGGCCATAATGTGATTTTAATTGGAGGAGAAACCACTCCTAAACTGCCTGACAACCCCGGACAAGGAGGAAGAAACCAGCATTATGCGGCCGTTTCTTTGGATGCCATGAAAGAATATGGCGGTGATTGGGTTGTTTGCGCTTTGGCCACCGACGGTTCAGATTTTCTACCAAATGTTGCCGGGGCGATAATTGACAATAAGACTTTAGTTGGAAGAGAAATAGACACGGAAGAATATCTCAAGAGATATGACAGTAACGCTCTGTTTGCCAAAACCGGCCGCTCTCTAATTGAAACCGGAGACACAGGGACTAATGTCAGTGATGTGATAATATATGTTTTAAACAAATAAAGTATTTGTTTTTTTCTTGACGAAATCATATTCTTATGTATAATTATACGCAGCAGATTAACATCAATATACGGAGGTTGGAAATATGAAAGAAGATAGATGGCAGCAATTGGCTTTTACAGTAATAGTAGCGTTTTTATTAAGCACGGTCGGATTATCTATTTACTCTAACAATTTGGGAGAAAATCCATTAGGAGCTAAACGAGCATTAGAGGGCACAGTCGTGTCTACAGAAAGATTCGTTGAAGGGTCACCAGAACCATATACCGAAGTGACATTCAAAGATGGCAGGGTTGAAATATTTGTAGGCACATATGACATTTTTCTCGGCCAAAAGACAACTTGCATTGAATATGAAATAAAAGCATGGGGGGCGGGTGTATCAAACCTTGTTAAAAAAGCGACCAGAATCAAAGAAGGCGCCTGTTAGTTTTAAACAATCCGATTTTTATCGGATTTTATTTTTTGCTATAATAAAACAATGAGCTTTATTCTAATCAATAAACCATCCGGAATGACTTCTCATGATGTGGTGGATAGATTAAGGAGGATCACAGGAATCAAAAAAATAGGACATGCCGGAACTTTAGACCCTTTCGCCACAGGCCTTTTAATTTGTGGAATCGGCAGGGAAACAACTAAAAAGCTGGACATATTTTTAAAGCAGGATAAAGAATATCTTGCTCAGCTTAAGCTGGGGTTTGCTTCTGATACTTATGACAGAGATGGCAAAATAGAAGAACGGCAAGGAGAAAAACCTTCTTTAGACACTATTGAAAAAGTTATTAGCGGCTTTAAAGGAGAAGTAGAACAAAAGCCGCCAATGTTCTCTGCTAAAAAAATAAAAGGAAAAAAGCTTTATCAATTGGCTAGAAAAGGTATTGAAATAGAATTAAAACCGCACAAGATTTTTATCAATGAAATTGAAATTCTGAATTACAACTATCCTGTTTTGGAAATAAAAGTTAGCTGTTCTTCTGGAACCTACATTCGCTCCTTGGCTAATGATATAGGGAAGAAATTAAATTGCGGCGCTTATTTGCAAGAACTCTGCCGAACTAAGATTGGCAATCTTTCTTTAATAAAAGCAGCAGAGCTGGCAACTTTGGCTTCTCAAAATTGGCAGAAGTTTCTGATTCTTGACAAGAATTTTATTTCAGCTGATAATTAGTTAAAGAAAGTTTAAAATTTATCAACTGGGCAACGGCGCCCAATATGACAAAGGTGTCTTCGCATAATAATGGGAAGATTTTTTATTTAATAAGACTGTAGAATAATATGGTTAATTCAATTTTTGATTCTATAAAGGAGAATAAGGTGGAAATGGTCAGTTTAAGATTTGTTGATATTTTGGGAAGATGGCAGGATTTCAGCATTCCTGTCGCCACCTTTAGCGAAAAGGTTTTTAAAGAGGGAACCGGTTTTGACGGTTCTTCCATCAAAGGATTTAATGAAATAAATCAGAGCGATATGCTTTTGGTGCCTGATCCAAAGACCGCTTTTTTGGATCCTTTTACCGAGACCAAAACATTGAATTTAATTTGTGATGTTGTGGAGCCGAATAACGGTCCTTTTAAATTTGACCCGCGTCAGATCGCCCGCAAAGCGGAAACATATCTTAAAGATTCCGGCATTGCCGATGAGATCTTTTTCGGTCCGGAAGCAGAGTTCTTTATTTTTGACAAATTAACCTATACCAATAGAGAAAATAAATCTTCTTATGAAATAGACTCAGAAGAGGGCTGGTGGAGAAGCGGAGATGAAGAAACTTTGGGCCATACCATTGCCGCCAAGGAAGGATATTTTCCGGCTTCCCCGGCTGACAGGTTTGAAAACTTAAGAAGCGAAATGAGCAAGAAGCTGGAAGCAGCCGGCATAATAGTGGAAAAACATCATCACGAAGTGGCCACTGCCGGTTCCGCGGAAATAGACATTAAATATGCTTCGCTGTTAAAACAAGCTGATAATTTAATGAAGTTCAAATATATTGTTAAGAACACGGCTCGTGCTGCCGGAAAAATAGCCACTTTTATGCCTAAGCCGTTGTTCGGCGATAATGGTTCGGGAATGCATATTCATGTTTCTCTTTGGAAGCAGGGAAATCCTCTTTTCTTTAAGCAGGGCGGTTATGCCAATTTAAGTGAAGAAGCCCTTTGGTTTATTGGCGGACTTTTTAAGCATATCAAAGCTTTGATGGCTTTTTGCGCTCCCACTACCAACTCATACAAAAGGCTGGTGCCTGGTTTTGAAGCGCCCACTTATCTTGTTTATTCCCATAGAAACAGATCAGCGGCAGTAAGGATTCCGGCCTATAGCGAACAGCCTGAACAGAAAAGAATTGAATTCCGACCTCCGGACGCCACTGCCAATCCGTATCTGGCTTTTAGCGCAATCTTAATGGCCGGGATGGACGGTATCAAAAATAAGATTCTGCCGGGGGAGCCGCGGGAAGACAATATTTTTAAAAAAGAAGCAAAAGACGAAATAAAAACAATTCCCGGTTCTTTGACAGCAGCTGTGAATGGGTTAAAAAGAGATAAGGAGTTTCTTTTAAATGGTGGAGTATTTTCTGAAGATTTTATTTCTAAGTGGACAGAGATGAAAGAAAGAGAAATAACAGAAGTGGAAGTTAGGCCTCATCCTTATGAATTCTTTATGTACCATAACTATTAAGAGCAATGCTTAAAGAGAAAAAACAACTGGAAGTATTAAAAGAAATAATTAATACTATCAGTTATAACCTGGACTTAAACCAAATTCTGAACAGAATTTTGGAGCTTACCAAAGAAGTGACCAAGTCAGATTCTTGTTTTCTCTATATTTTGGAGAATGATTTTTTAGTGCTGAAAGCTTCCCAAAATCCGCGCAAGAAATTTATCGGCAAGCTAAAAATGAAAATAGGAGAAGGAATCACCGGCTGGGTGGCCAAACATAAAAAAACAGTTTGTTTGGAGCAAGCCGCTTATAAGGACAAGAAGTTTAAGATGATCGCTTCCTTGCCTGAAGATAAATATGAAGCGTTTTTATCCGTGCCTATTACTTTCGGCCGGGAATTTATCGGCGTAATAAATGTTCAGCACATCAAGAAAAAGAAATATTCTAAAGATGAAGTTTCTTTGGTGGAAATGATTGCTCAGCAAGTGGGAGGAGCCTTGGAAATAGCTCGGCTGATTTCCGAAACCAATCTTTTAAAAGATGCTTTGGAAACTAAAAAATTGACTGACAAAGCTAAAGCAATTCTTATTAAAAACCATGGTTTTTCCGAAGAAAAAGCTCACCAGCTTTTGCTTAAAAAAAGCATGGACAAAAGAAAGTCTCTAAAGGAAATTGCTCAAGCCATTATTCTCGTTGACGAACTGGCAGGGAAATAGTATATTTTATAATATAAAAACTGAAAAGGAGGTGATAACATAAAATCAGTTTTAGTGGCAATCTCCGGGATCGTCGGAGGCAGTGGAGGTATATGACATTATTGTGGTCGTATACTTTCACAAAATTGCTAAAATATGGCCCTAACACAAGTTAGGGCCTCTATTTTTTTAGAAAAAAAAAGGAGAGAGGCTCCTTTTGAATTGATTTTTTGCTTTTATAATCCTGTTTTGCTAAAATAAAACAATGAAAGCTTTATTATTAGTAACCAGCAGCGCCAGAGATGTCGATTTTTATTATGCAACCAAGTTTTGGGTAGAAGATCCAGCTATCTTTATCCAAACGGGCAAGAAGAAAATTTTGGCGTTGAGCCAATATGAAGCTGGCCGGGCGAAAAAAGAGGCCGAAGTGGGTGAAATAATTGATATTCAAGCTTACAGTAAAAAGAAGAGGTTAAAAAATCCTTCAATGATTAAGATTGTTTCTTCGCTTTTGCAGGATTTAAAAATTGCAAAAATCGTGGTGCCTTCGGATTTTAATTATCAGCTAGGTAAAGACCTAGAAAAACAGGGATTTGTTTTAGAGGTGAAAAACCCGGTTTTCCCTGGCCGGCTTACAAAAAGCAAGGCGGAGATAAAATGCATTGTTGCGGTGCAGAGAAAAATGGAAGAAGTTTTGTCCGAAGCTTTGGAGATAATTAAAAAAAGCAGGATTAAGGGGAAGCTCCTGTATTATCAAGGAGAGATTTTAACTTCCGAAGAAATTAGACGCTTTATTAACAGCGAACTTTTAAAGCGGGATTGCATGCCAGTAAAGGACACTATTACAAGTTCTAGCGACCAAGCTTGCGATGTTCATTTTTTTGGTTCTGGCCCTTTAAAAGCGAATTCGGCCATAATTATAGACATCTTTCCTCGTTCTCTTAAAACCAAGTATTGGTCTGATATGACTAGGACAGTAGTGAAAGGCAAGGCTTCTCCAGAACTGAAAAAGCTTTATAATACTGTTTTAGCCGGACAAAAAAAGGCTTTAGCCATAGTGAAAGCTGGAGTAAGCGGAGCTGAAATTGATAAAATAATCAGAGATTTCTTTATTAAGGAAGGATACCAGACAAAAGAAATAAAGGGGAAAATGCAGGGATTTGTCCATGGCACCGGACATGGGGTTGGCTTGGACATCCATGAAGAGCCAAGAATTCATCAAGAAAATCGCATATTATTAAAGGCGGGCAATGTTATCACCGTAGAGCCTGGACTTTATTATTTGGGTTTAGGGGGAGTGAGAATAGAGGATACTGTCGCAGTTACTGAAGAGGGCTGTTTGAATTTAGCCAAATTTCCTAAACAATTATTGGAATTATAATAATAGAGTTTTACACTTTTTCTTTTTATGTTCTGTGCTAAAATTAATTAAAGGTTAATATTAAAATAATTCGTCCTTCGGGATAAAAAATATGGATTTAAAAATTAATTCAAAGCTAGGAATAGCTATCATAGTTTTTCTTTTTATAATTGCTTTTTCTATTATTTGTTTGGCAACGGAAAAATCCGAAGACGATCTTGCGGCATTCTTTAGGGATTTTATTTCTTTTGTTAATCCTTTTGATGATAATACTCCCATTGTTAGCATAGAAGCTATTATCCAATTTACTTCTGAAGAAGATTTTAAAGCTTATCTGGCCGAAGCAGAGACAGATGATTATTTTGGTTATGGCGCTCTGGGTGGCGCAAGGTCAATGGCTATAGAGACTGATGTAGCTTGGGAATCAACAGGTGATATCGTGATGTCTGCTCCTAAAGGCATAGGGGGAGAGCCGGAAAGAGTTTCCGGCACCAATGTGCAGGTATTGGGAATTGACGAGCCGGATATTGTTAAAACAGACGGAAAAAACATTTATTTCTCTCCCGGATACAGCTGGGGCTATCGAGATTACTGGAGAATGTCCATTCCTGAATCTAAAATAAAGATTGTTAATGCTTTCCCGCCGGCAGACCTGGCTTCAGTGGCTGAAATTGACACTGCCGGAGATTTATTCTTAGCAGGAGATATTCTAGTGGTTTTTTCCGGCAGTAATATCTACGGCTATGATATTTCTAATCCTGAAGACCCTGAGAAAAAATGGACAGTTAAACTGGAGAATAACAATTCTTTAGTGGAAGCGCGCCTTTATAACAATAAAATATATTTAGTGACAAAACAGTACATTGACACTTACCATCCTTGTCCAATCAAGCCATTGACTGTTGGAGACGTGCCGGTAAGCATCAGCTGCGGGGAAATCTATCATCCGGTCAATTCGGTTCCCGTGGATGTCACTTTTGTTGCTATGACCTTGAACTCGAATTCAGGAAAAGTTGAACAGAAAACCTCTTTTGTAGGTTCTTCGGGCTCATCCGTAGTCTATATGTCTGAACAGGGAATTTATGTCACCTATTCCTATTCCAACAGCATTATTAGTTTTTTTGCAGGCTTCTTAAAAGAAGCTGCTTCGGATTTATTCCCACAACACTTAGTTGACAGGATAAATAAACTAGATAGCTATGATATCAGCGAAGCGGCCAAGATGATGGAGTTTGGAATTATTATAGAAAAATACCAAAATTCTTTAGATGATGATGAAAGAATGAGAATAGAGAATGAAATGGAAAACAGGATGGTAGATTATTATAAGAAGCATCGTCGTGAATTGGAAAGAACCGGTATAGTAAAAATAGGATTGAAAGATTTAACGATTCAGGCCAGCGGCAGCGTGCCAGGCTATCCTTTGAACCAGTTTGCTTTGGATGAATATAATAATGATTTGAGGATAGCAACCACTATTGGCGAAAACTGGAATGTCTTCAATAGCGGCGGAGAAAGCGCCAATGATGTTTATGTCTTGGACAGTGATTTAAAACTGCAAGGCTTTGTTCAGGATTTGGGCCTGGGAGAAAGGATTTATTCAGTAAGATTTTTGGGAGAAATGGGATATGTTGTCACTTATCGGCAGATCGACCCTTTCTATGTTCTGGACTTGTCTGATCCTAAAAATCCAGAAGTCAAAGGAGAACTAAAGATTCCGGGATATTCTTCTTACTTGCATCCGCTTGCGAAGGATAGAATTTTAGGCATTGGCAAAGAAGACTGGAAAGTAAAGCTTTCTTTGTTTGATGTTTCCACCCCAAGCGATCCCAAGGAAATCGCCAAGTATAATTTGGACGAATCTTATTCTGATGTTTTATCCACTCACCATGCTTTTCTCCAAGACAGCAAGCATAATATCTTCTTTATGCCAGGAAGCAAAGGAGGCTACATCTTCTCTTACGAGAACGACAAATTATCTTTAACCAAGGCTATTAGTCAGAGAGGAGTCAGAAGAGCGATCTATATCAACGATTACCTATATATTATCAGCGATAATAAGATTAGCGTTCTCAATGAAAAAGATTGGGAGAGAATAAACGAATTGGATATTTAGTTTGATTAATCTTATTAGATGCAAACATCTGAAAATAAAAATCCGGCCGGCTTTACCCTTATAGAGCTATTAGTCGTCATTTCCATCATTGGATTATTGGGCAGTATTGTTTTAGCTAGTTTGGGAGGAGCAAAAGACCAAGCTGCTCTCGCTAAAGCTAAGGAATTTTCTCACACTGTTAGAGTAAGCCTGGCAAATAATTTGGTTGGAGAATGGAAATTTGATGATGGAAGTAATCCGACTAGAGACAGTTCAGGAAACGAAAACCACGGAGATCTGATTAATGATCCGCAATGGATTGATCATGGAATATTTGGCAAAGCTTTGGAATTTAGCGGAGCAAACTGGGTTCAAGCGACTGATTTAAGTTCTGATGCGCGGTTTGACGAAACAAGTAATTTCACTTATTCTGCATGGGTCAAATTGGACAGTGATTTTAGCAGCAGAGGAAATATTATGGGAACTGGGCTTAGCTGGCAAATAACTTTTTCGGCTGAAAGTAGTCAAAAATTGATGTTCAGGATGGATGATTCTGGGCTCCAAGGAGGAAATACAGGACCGCTTTATAGTAATACTGTTCTTGAAAAAGAGAAATGGTATCATGTAGTCGCAACATATGTGGGAGAAGGGACAAATAATACTACCGTAGATAGCTCTAAAATTTATATCAACGGAGAACTGGACAATTCAGGGAATATATACGATCCTTGCAGTAAATATAGCTATATTTGTTTTGGTCACGAGGAAAGATATAGTTATAATCTCAACGGTTTTATTGATGATGTCCAAATTTATAACAAAGTTTTGTCTTTTGCTGAAGTCCAGCATCTTTATGCCAAAGGAGCAGTCGAACACGGTTTAGTTTATGAATAAAATTATTATCCTCCTTGTTATTATAATTATTGGCTTTGCCGTTTATTTTGTTTTTTGTAAAGAGGAAGTTGAAGCTCCTCTTCCGGAAGATTCTTCTCCCGGTTTCGATATTCCTTTTACCGGCGTGAAAGTAAATGATGCTCTTTGCGCTCCTTTTTTATCTTTTCCTGATTGTTCTTACGCCTCAGAACAACACCAAGATCTATGTAAAAGATGCAAAGATAATTGAGGAAAATTTTGTAATATTTCTATGATTAAAATTTTGTTAAAAATTTCAATTGCTATTTTTTGTTTTACCATTATCCTGGCTTTTGTTTTACCCCCTAGGGTGGCTAGCGTTAGTTCTAACCAGGAAAATTATCTGGTTATAGAATTCAGCAAGCCGGTGAAGAGGCAAGAAATTAAATACACTGTCAGCCCGCAAGTCCACGGCGAATGGAGATTTGCCGACCCTTTACTCGAAAATCATCTTTATAGAACTTTGGTTTTCGTTCCTGCGGTTGATTTTCAGCCAGGTACTAGGTATAGAGTCAATTTAGAAGGAATAACTGCTTCATTAGGGGTAAGTTTGAGCAGTGATTACGATTTTTCCTTTATAACTCGACCTTTGGAGCAAGAACAAAAACTAGTTGAAGCTTGGTCAGAATCTTTTTCTTTGCCGTCTAAAGATGAAATAACTTTAATGGATATTCCTTTGGACTGGCAAGATGATTCATTGTCATGTGAAGCTGCCTCTTTGAAAATGGCCTTGAATTATAAGGGGGCGGCTGTTTCTGAGGATGATATCATGGGCAAGATCGGTTCTGATTTGAGATCAAGGCAAGGAAACATCTGGAGCGACCCCAACCAATTATATGTCGGTGATATTGATGGCAAAATGTGTTCTACCGGCTATGGAGTTCATTGGCGTCCAGTAGCTAAAGCCGCGAATCATTGGCGTGACGCAGAGGCTTTTTCTTCCTGGAGTTTGCAAGATCTAACTAGAGAGCTTGAGGCGGGTAATCCAGTTGTTATTTGGGGCACTATGCCGGTAGAGACTCTGACTGACTGTTCTTGGCATGCTTTTGAAGGTGAATATATTAAAACTTATCAAGAGACCCATGTTAGGCTGGCTGTCGGTTTTATCGGCGATGCCGTGAATCCGGAAAAAATTATTATTAATGATCCTTTATCAGGGAAACTTTACTGGCCCACTCCTTATTTCTTGACAAATTGGCAGGCCTTTAACTATAGTGGAGTAGTTGTATATTGAGACTGCAGAACAATATGAGATCAAAAATCGATAAAATTTTAGAAATAATCGCGGTTCTCGCTGTTATAGGCGTGATTATTGAGGGAATCTATCTTTATGCTCATTGGCCGAGACAAGAGCCTCTTGATTCTGACAACATAGTAATTGAAGAGCCTGTAGAAGAACCTATTAAAGAACCCATAGAAGATCCTCCGGTGGATATTGTTTTACCGGATTCTTTTGATTTGGATATTCCTTTTCTTTGCCAAGCTCCATTGGGGGACTGGCGTTCTCCTTTTGACCATGCCTGCGAAGAGGCGACTATTTTAATGGTTCATTATTATTTATCGGGAGAGCAATTCAGTCCGGAAACGGGTAGCCAGGATATTCGCAATATGGTGGGCTTTCAAGAGGAAAACTATGGTTTTGCCGAGGATACTGCCACTAAAGAAACAGCCCAGTTAATCAGAGATTATTATGGCTATCAGGCCAAAGCATATTATGATATTTCTTTGGAGGATATTAAAAAAGAACTGGTGAAAGGCAATCCTGTTATCGTGCCTACTGCCGGCAGACTATTAGGCAATCCCAACTATGCTTCACCGGGCCCATTACTGCATATGCTCGTGATTAAGGGTTATACCCCTACTCATTTTATAACCAATGATTCCGGAACCAGAATGGGAGCTGACTACGTTTATTTTTACGAAGTGTTGGAAAATTCAATTCATGATTGGGCCGAAGGAGATGTTTATACCGGAAGATCTGCGATGATTTCCGTTTCTCTTGACAGATAATGTTTTTATAGTATCTTATAACCAGTATTTTAAAAAAGTGAATGTGGACGGAGGCGAAAAATATGGGTTTTAACTCGTTAGTAAATAAGTTCTATCGTTGTGATAAGGACAAAAAGAAAGAGAAAATTGCAAGGGAATTGGTAAATAAAGCGCGAAAGAAGACTGAATGCCTCGATGCGATTTGTTGTGTCGGTCATTGCGGAGAAGAAACACAAGAAAAACTGATGCCGATTATTGAAAACAAGATAAAGAAGCTAATAGATATAAGCACCATATCCGGTTGTTATGATTTGGCAAAAAATCTTCCTGATGGTTGCGGGTTGCATAGAACCGTTATTAGAAAAATAAGAAAAGAAGCAGAGTCTTTTGACGATTTTGAAAAACTTGCCAGCTTAGGCCGACTTTCAAATAGAGAACAGAAAGAAGTCTTAACTGAGCTGATAAAAAAAGCCAATAACTTTGAAGAATGCTTGATTACATACAAACACAGTTTAAGCGATAAACAGGAAAAAGCTATTTTAGAGAAGATGCGTGAAAAAGCAGAGAAATTTATCCATTTTATGGAACTATATAGGAAATCTCTGCATTATGACGAAACTGGTTTTATAACACTGGAAGAGGGCCGCGAGTTCTTGAAAAAAGCATCAGCAGCCTTAGATAAAGAGCTGAAGAGTAAGAATATTGTGGAAATAACAGATGGACTATCTCTTACTCCAAATAATTGGAAAAGCCTTTGCTTTGACGCTGCTAAAGAGAGCACTTTGGCTAAATTGGCTGAAAAAGAAATGTGAGAACAGAGAAGAGTTAGAAAAATTTATACAAACTGCAAAAATGCGGTTTGTTTTTTTATAAGAAATTTTAAAAAGGTTGACAAGAGTATCAATAACGGCTATTTTGATAATAGATACTTACAATTTAGATTATTAT
>JAGLPU010000008.1 GCA_023137175.1 Candidatus Parcubacteria bacterium
CTGACGCATTTTCAACACTTGTGCTCGGACTATTTGAAAAACCACCAAGAGGTCGTTATAATATTAGCGACATTATCGTTGGAGGAACTCCACGAAGAGGCCCTCTTGAAAATTTAGATAGAAATAGAATAACTATGGATACAATCTTTTAATTATTCTTCTATGGCCGGCTCCTCATACATAATTTCGTTGTCGAAAATAAGCTCGTGAAGTGTCCAGTTGTTTGTATCTGACCAATCACCGCTATTATACGAAAGGATAACTAAGTAATCGCTTCGTACTTGAGCGCCAAAGCTATTTTGTGCATCCACATAAGATACAAGTTTGTACTTATCATTTCCTAAATCAAAAATATTATAACTAGATAAAGGAAAATCAGCACTTGAAGGTGCTTTCAGAATATTTCTTACATAACCTTGAGCGATTATGTGTATTTGCGTGTCTGTAACTCCTGTTTCCTGAGCTGTTTCTGTTGAGTTGCCACCTCCTCCGCTAAACGCGGAAATGACCATAATGAATACAAATATCCATATAACCCCAGTTATAATTTGCACCTTTTTGCTAAGAACTCTCTTTTGTTTTTTGCCGCAGTGTTTACATACTTTAGCTTCTTCTTGTATGTCTTCTGCGCAGAATTGGCATTTTTTCATACACTTTAGTGGTTTTAAGATAGATAGAAGCCGGGAATAGAAAAGGCTCCTAGCCATCGCGACCCCCTTGCGGGAGCCCATACAGGTTTCCCTATATGACCACTAAAGTGACTCTGACTAGGAGTCTTTTATACTTTAGTGGTTTTTTGACCATACCTTTTAAATAAATTAAAAGGGTTAGGCCGCTAACTAATAATATTAAATTGTATTCTGATTATACATATTTTATTTCTATTAGTCCATATTATAACGCTGATTTGATGTTTTGCTAAGGAAAGTTACCAACAAGTTACCAACTTAGCAGACCCTATAAAGTGTGTCATTAATGAATATATGGATAGTAATTTATTCTCACAACAAACAAGATCTGCTGTGCCTCCTGATATCAAAATGAGATATTGCTTATATGCTCGAAAGAGTACTGAATCAGATGAACGTCAGACACTTTCTATTGAATCTCAAGTTAAAGAAATGCTCCAAATCGCAGAACGTGAAAATCTTGAAATCATTGATATCAGAAGAGAATCAAAATCAGCTAAAGACTCAAATAAGCGACCTATATTTAAAGAATTGATTCGTGATATATCAGAAGATAGATTCAATGCTATTCTCACATGGGCACCAGATAGATTGTCCAGAAATGCTGGAGATTTAGGATCGCTCGTTGACCTTATGGACGCAAAAAAACTTCTCAGTATTCGTACATACGGACAGGCTTTCAGTGATTCACCAAATGAAAAGTTTTTGTTAATGATACTCTGCTCTCAAGCAAAGCTTGAAAATGACAACAGAGGTATAAATGTAAAACGTGGATTGCGGACAAGATGTGAAATGGGACTATGGCCGACATGTCCCCCGACTGGATACTTTAAAGAAAAACGAATTGACCATAAGGGCGGATGTCTGGTTGATCCAGATAGAGCGCCTGTTATAAAACAAATGTTTGAAAAAATCGCTTATAAAAAATGGTCTGGCAGAAAAATTTATCACTGGCTTAAATTTGATCTAAATTTCAGAACTGCTTTAGGCAAGAAACATTTAAGCCTCGGGAATATCTATAGAATATTAGACAATACATTCTACTATGGTGCATTTGAATATCCACGAGGATCAGGTAATTGGTACCAAGGTAAACACAAACCAATTATTACTAAAGAATTATTTGATCTAGTACAAGAACAGATCAAAAACTCTCAGTTAGTAAGAAAAGAAAATATTGAATTCGCATTTACAAAAATTATGAGATGTGGACTATGTGGCTCGGGTATTTCAGCAACTGAAAAGTTTAAAAAACTGAAAAATGGTAATCACAATAGGCATGTATATTATGGATGCACAAAAGCAAAGGACAAAAATTGTAAATGCGGATATATAAATGAAACAGATTTAATCAAACAGCTGCAAAAATGTATTGATAAAATAGATATTAAGAAAACGCCAATGGAAAACAAGATTAAATCTGAAATAAGGCGGTTTAAAAAGTTTCAGAGTATGGTGACAGGTAAAAACGACAACATCAATATAAATGATGTTGATATAAAAAACTATGCAAAATTTTTATTAAAAGAGGGTCGGATTGAAGAAAAAAGAGAGTTGTTAGATTGTTTGAATGGTGAAATTTTATTAAAGAATAAAAGTTGTTATTTATTATCCTAATCGCTCGGATTATTTATTATTTCAAACTATTTATAATTTCTTGAAAGGTCTGTTTATATTTTTGAATATCTTTCCTAATTTTAATAAATTTTTTTTCATCATATTCAAGAGATTTACCTTTTTTTATGATTATCATCTTATCAGGGGTACTAGAATCTTCAGGATTATGAGCAAGATTATTTCTTTCTTCTATAATCTCTCCTTTGTATGGCAATAATATTTTTTTGTCCATATCGTTTATACTATCTTTAGAAAAATGATATAAAAAATCATAAGAAGTACCAGAAGTAAAATGTCGCGTCTCTGTAAGTTTTACGAAATCAGCTGGAATAGTATGTGCCTCTACCTCAGCACTATTCTCTTTACTTTTCTTCAGCATTTTTTCATATTTTTCTGAAATCCTTTCTTTAGAGACCTTACCTTTTAAAACAATTAAAACGAGTATTTGCTTTATTAAAGAGTCTAATTCACTAGTTTCTGCCATGACCAAACCGCGAAGATTATTTAAATCTTGAACTTTGCGAATGGTAGTTTTGATTACTTTATTTATTTTATCTCCTGAAAATAACTCGCTTCTTTCCGAGCAGTATAACCCATCTCTATCTGATTTTTTTCTAAGTTCCTCCTCGCTTTCGTCCTGAGAATAGAACAAAATATCTGTATAAACGTCATTACGATTATCTCTAATATAGTCTATAACGTCATTACCTTTTTCTGATCCTAGGTTATAATCCATTAAAACCAAATCCACATTATGAAAAATAATTTTTTTCAGATTTACATTTGTATAATTATCTAGTTTTTGAATTTTATACTTTTCAGGATAATCGTCTAAAAGTTTTTTCAATCTAAAATCCCTTGTGCCTGACAAGTCTTGTTCTACAAAAAATGTAATCTCTATCTGAAATCCAAGATGTTCCTCTAGGTACTTGATAATTTGTAAAATTCCATCAATAACACTTTTCTGATTAAGCCAATCATTTTTATCTTCAAACCAATAAATTGTATACTTTATCCTCATTTTTTAAAATGAATATTAAATAGTAATCCTTTCTTCTGTGGAGACACGGATATATCCCCATTCATTTCTTTTAATATTTCTTTTATTTGATATAAGCCCCACCCTGCACCCTTTGTAGTACTAGTTCTTGATTTAAAAATATCATCAGGATTATTTGCAAATTTTTTATCTATCCCTTTTCCGTCATCAAGAAAAGACATTTCTAACCATTTCTTTCCATTTGTTATTATCACTTCAATATTTTTTGCTTTATGCTTTTTACTATTGTCTAAAAGATTATCTAAAACCGTCACAAGATCGTAATATCTAAAAGATATAACAAAATCTTTTTCTATACTATCTTTGGTTTTTATATTTAATGAGGAATATAATAAATTATATTCTTTTAAATAAGAAGTTATTTTTTTATTTAATGCCATTCTTTTTTTATGTACGCCATCTCTCATGCCACTTCTAGTTGCAATTTTTGATATGGAAAAAATTTTACTATTTTCAAATTTTACTATTTCTAATATATTTCCTAAATTTTTATAATCTTTTTTTGTAAGCTTGACAAGGGCATCGTCTAAAGAGTCATCAATATTTTCTGAGGCAATAGAAATATCATGATGAAAATCTACAATATTTTTGAAAAATGGATTCTCTATCAGGTTTCTTAGTGCGGAACTTTGTTCTTCTGATTTTTCTATTTTATTTTCCTGTGCTTTAATAATATTCTTTTGCCGTTTTTGTGTCTCCTCAATTTTTTTCACTTCTTTTAGTAATCTTTTGTCTCCTGTCTTTTGAGCTTCTTTTTTTAATTGTTCTGTCGCCCCCTGAAAACCTTGTTTAGTTTTTTCTTCAATTTTTTGTAAAAATTTACGACTATATTTTAAATCTAAAAAATCTTTTGACTTCGTTAATTTTTTTATTAACATCCTAATTTCCTCTTCTTTTTCTTCTGGATAAAATTCTTTTTGAATATCTCGTTTATAAGTCCAATCAAGAGCATCAATAACATAAGACTCCAGTCTTCTAAGTGCCTTTTCTTCAAAACAAAATCTTAAACTCTTAACACCCATTGTTTCAATTAGTCCTCCGTCACGACTAGTAGTTTCTTTGAACTCATCACTTTCATTGTTTATATCAATAAAACCAACTACTTCACGGGTTCCAATATATCTCGCATATCCCTGTTGCTTTCTTTTATCTATTCCAAGAGAGTCATCTCCTGCTTCTCCATAAGGAAATACCCTAAATCCATTTTTATATAAAAATATAGAACCAAAATCATTTACTCTCATTCCCATATGATGATAAAATGATATTTTTGTTGGGGTGCTTAAATAAAATAACTGAAACTGTATATTAAAAAGATGATCTTTCCATTTATTTTTTTCTTTAATTTTGTATATCTTTTCACCTCTATCGATAAGCTCGGTAGTAATAAAACTCCCATCTTTTGAAACATCTACAATAATTTGAGTAGTCTTTAAGACTAATTTCTTAAAAACACCATTTTTTATTTTTTTATTATCAATAAAAATATCAAATTTATCTTTTATATTTTTTTCAATAGGATTAATAAGTTTTGACAAATGTCTTCCTAGTCTTTCTTTTTCACCATCTTCGCCATCAGCCCATTTTTCCCTTAGTTCAGAAATCTCTAAAATAGTTCCGTGTTTTATCTTGGAATACGGATTTTTTGCTAGAATTTCATGAGTAACACTTATGTCAATAAAATCCTCCTTAGAGTCTTTTTCGAATAATTCCCACTCTACAATAATTTGCTCAATTTTTGGATTTTTTTCTTCTTTAATTGAAATGAGTTTTAATTTTTTCCCTAAACGATCACAAGCAAACCTTCCTACTCCCTTTGCCCCAGCAAAAACACGCCGAGTTTTTATTTTATTTCTATAATTATTGTAACCTATATTTTCAGTATCATCTGCTTTAGCTGAGTATCCAACAAAAAGCCATTTATTTTTTATATCATCAATATTCATTCCTTTGCCATTATCTTTAACAATAATTTTATCATCCAAAAAATCAACATCTACTCTTGTAGCATAAGCATCAAATGAATTTTTAACCAACTCAAAAATAGCGATGTATTGATCGGTAATAAGTTCTTTTCCTATTATATTTTTCAAAGCAGCACTAATTTTAAATTGTAATTTTTCTTTCATAAATTTTACCTTAATATTTGATTCAAGGTTATCCCAACCTGTTCTCCAAAAAGAGGAGGGATAGCATTGCCAATCTGTGTATATCTTGGCACTTCCACTACTCTATGTTTTCCTCCAGTAGTATATTTTCCTTTAAATTCAAACCAATCCGGAAAAGTCTGTATTCTAGCATATTCTCTAACAGTCATTATGCGAGGTTCATTATAATGAATATAATCATCAGGTAATGTTGTGAGCGTTGGGCTCGGTTTATCTTTTTCGAGCCTTTTTGTGCTTAATTTTTTTAAATTAAATCTTTCTATAATTTGATGATTATTTAAACTTTTTTTTAAAATTACTTTAAAACGTTTTTCAATTTCCTTGGTATGTTTTGCAAATCTATGACTATCTGGCGCTTTTTCAAAACTTTCTTCTCTCATAAATTCTTGATATTTATTTTTAGCCTTGCCATAGACACCTGCCATAAACCCATTAGTATCAAGAGAGAGCTGTTCTCCGTTTTTTCTTTCTAAATCAGAAATTGCATCGGCTATTGTTACCCCTGCTTCAATACCCTTATCTCTTAGAAAGGATTTCCTTTTTTTATAAATAGCATCAAAAAAAAGTTTTGGATCAATACTTTTTTTTCTGTCTCTTTGCACTCCTATAAGTATAAACCTATGTCTTGTTTGAGGTACTCCAAATTCAGAAAAATCTAATATCTCACCATGCACTTCATATCCTAAATCTTTAAGACATTCTTTTACGTACTCCGAGTATCTGCGACCTTTTGATTTTGATCTTTGAAATTGCAAAGTAAAACCTTTTACATTTTCAAAAAAAATAATTTTCGGACGTACAATTTTTATAAACTCAATATATGAATTTATAAGATTATTTCTTTTATCATTTTCGTTCCTTCTTCCTGCTGTTGAAAAACCTTGACACGGTGGACCCCCTGCGACTAAATCAACCCTGCCTCTCAAATCCATTAATTCCTTTTTATATTTTCTTGTAATATCATTAATTTCAAGGGCTTGTCTGGGCAACCATTTTGGCCAACTAAAATGTTGCTTTTTATCAATTAAATTATGCTTCAACGTTTTGAATGCATCAGAACTTTTTTCTATGGCAAATAACCCTTGCCATCCAGATTTATAGAGACCAAGAGAAAGCCCGCCACATCCAGCAAACAAATCAATATATGTAGATTTTTTCCGTTGCCTCATAATTTGTAATTAAAAAAAATTGCAAAATTAAAAACTCTTTAGAAAGCTATTTATAACATAAATTGGAACAAAAAACAATCTGCTAAATATCATTAATAAAACAAAAATCACCTTAATTAAAGTGATTTTCAGACTCTCTTAATTATATGTTCTCATACAAAATTCGAACATCCTCGTGCTAGCACGAATTGGCGGAGAGGGAGGGATTCGAACCCTCGATCCCGTGAAGGATACTGCCTTTCCAAGGCAGCGCACTAGGCCACTATGCGACCCCTCCAAACTTTAAATTCCAGAATTATCTGGGAAGTCTTAGAATAAGCCTAGAGATTAAGGGATGCTTAACAATAAACTTATAATTCAATATCTTCAAAACAGCCAGAAAATCGGAAACTTCTTCCTGGAAAGCTTTGGGTCCGGTAAATATTTCCTGGAACTCTTGCCTTAAAGTTTTAACATAATTGTGCAAAAGTTCAAAGTCTTTTCGTTTTTCCAAATATTCAATTATCTTTCTGAATTCTCCCCTATCAAGCCAAGTGCCATGGCAAAGATTACAGACATCGACTGTAATTTCCGAATGATCGTACTTTACCTGATAAAGAGGCATGCGGCAGTCAGGACAAACTTTTTTTCCGGGACTTACTTTAAAATGAACTTCATCTTTCCAAAGGTCAATATCCAGCCAGTTCAAATCCTTGTCTTTTGCATGTTCTGCCTGAGCCAATTCATTCCGGCCAAACCAAAGCCCCAGGCAATCAGGGCAATAATTAACGCCGGTGTTATAGAAAACCGCTTCTTCTAAATTAGTTTTACAAATAGGACATTTCATAATTATACTTTCATCCCCCGCAAAGCGTTTAGTCTTTCCTCTGTGGGCGGATGAGTCATAAATAATTTAGCAAGCCATCCTTTAGATTGTTTTCCCCTTAAAGGAGAAGAGATATAGAGATGGGCTGTGGAAGTGTTGGCTGTTTTTAATGGAGCGGAATCAGAAGCAATCTTTTCCAAAGCACGAGCCAATCCTTCAGGATAGCGGGTTAATAAGGCTGCGGAAGCGTCAGCCAGGAATTCCCTTTTTCTGGAAACGGCCAATTGAATCAAACTTGCCGCAATCGGCGCCAAGATTGCCGCTACCAAACCTAACACCAGCATAATCGTTCCTGCGGAACCGCGGGAGTCCCTTCTTCCTCCTCCCCAAAAAGTAATGCGCAAAAAAAGATTGGAAATCATAGCAACAACTCCCACTAAAATCACTACCGCAGTTCCCAAAAGCATATCCTTGTTCTTTATATGCGACAATTCATGAGCAATCACTCCTTCCAGCTCGGCCCGATCCAGTTTATCCAATAATCCTTTGGTTATTGCCACTACCGCGTGCTTTTCATCTCTGCCCGTAGCAAAAGCGTTAGGCTGTATTTCATTGATGATATAGACCTTAGGCAGAGGCAGTCCGGAAGCGATGCAAAGATTCTCCACTAAGCGGTAAAGTTCAGGGTTGTCTTTCTTCTCAATTTCTCGAGCGCGAGCCATGGCCAGAACAATTTTATCCGAATACCAATAACTGGTAAAACTGATCAAAATACTGAAAATCACCGCTATATACAAGATCATGGAACTGTCCAGTAAATAACTGAATAAGTATCCCAAGGCAATAATAAAAACAAGGAAGCCGGTTATCAGCAGCCATGTCTTTCTAGTATTTGATTCAGCTTGAGAATACAAAGTAGCCATAAATGATTAGAATTCTACTTTAGGAACTGCTCTTTGTTCTTCTTCTTTTAATTCAAATAACTCCATTTGTTTGAAATTAAACATAGAAGCAATAATGTTTGAAGGAACGGTTTCAACCTTAATGTTCATATCGCGAACATTGGCATTATAAAACCTTCTGGCCGCTTGAATTTTGTCTTCTGTGTCGCGCAGTTCTCTTTGCAGCTCTAAAAAGTTTACTGATGCTTTCAAATCAGGATAATTTTCCGAAACAGCAAAAAGGGATTTCAAAGCGCCGGTAAGCATATTTTCCGCTTCTCCATGTTCTTGAACCGATTGCGCTCCCATAGCCATATTTCTGGCCTTAGTCACATTCTCTAAAAGTTCTTTTTCGTGAGTGGCATAACCCTTCACTGTGTCCACTAAATTAGGAATCAAGTTATACCTTCTCTTAAGCTGGACATCTATGTCAGCCCAAGCCTCTTTAGTTCTATTCCGCAGCCTTACTAAACTGTTGTAGATAGAGAACAGCACTGCGACAACAATTACGATAACTATTAATGCAATAAATATAGGTGTCATATTTTTTCTTAAAATTAAATTAATATCGACCTTTATCTTTTTAAAAATTCAACCGCTTGTTTTTCAAATTCCTCTAAGTCCGACAATTCTTCTTTCAGAATTTTATAAATCTCTTTCCTGTCTATTTTTCCATATTCGTGGACTAAAATATTCCTTAAACCTATCATTCGTGTTATTTTCTCCGCCAAATCTTCTGAAACGACTTTATTCTGGAAAAGAAGAGAAATAGCTTCGTAATTATCTTCAGGTCGCTTCAGCCCCAAATCAATTATTATGAGATGGGAAATATCAATAATAATCTGAACGGATGATTGCAAATATCTCTCTGTATTGCCGAATAAATGAAAATCTGACACAAAAAGACTTTCATCTTCTGCTTCTTTTTGCAATTGATGAAGATAATTTAAATATTCCTTATAATTTTCCAATTTTTCAAGAATTTTTTTTTGGGCAAAAGAAATCATAATTAAAATTTAAGGATTTAATATTCTTTCATAATATTTTTCCATAATCGGCTTGAAATCAAAATATTCTCGCATTGCTTTTATTTCAAAATCAAACCTTTTCTCTTTGTTTTTTTCCAGGATCAGCTTCCCTTCTTTTAAAATCACATATCTTAAAAAAATAGGAGCTGTATTTAAAATAACCACATCTGCTTCTTTCCCCAGCTTTTTAGAAAGATTGGCGATCAAATCCAATCTTTTTTTAAAAAAATCCGGAGATTTCTTTGCATCTAGATATATTGCTAAATCCACGTCACTTTTAGAAGTATAATTTTGATAAGATAAAGAACCAAATAGATAACAAAACAAAACTCCTTCTTCTTTTTTAAGAAAGTCTTTCACAATTTTTATTATTTTTTGCTGGTTTTGCTTTTCCATTAGTTTATTATAGCCAAAAACTCTTTAATAGCAAATAAAAAAAGGACAAATGAATGTCCTATGATATAAAGCTTAAATATGAGAAAGGGCTTCTCGCACCGCATCTGGTTTCCCGCATATTGCATCTTTTATCGCAAGCAGATCTTTCTTTCTTTGTTCTGGATCAATATCTGTTATTGTATTTGTTTTATCTTCAGCAGCCATAACTTTCCCTCCTATATTCATATTTTTCAGGTACTGTTGAAAATTAAAACAAAAAACCCCTTCTCTGTCAACAGAAAAGGGGTTTTTACTAACTCAATAGGATTACATTCCCATTCCGGGCATTCCTCCTCCCATTCCGGGCATTCCGCCCATTGGCATGGCAGGACCTCCTTTGTTTTCTTCCGGCTTTTCAGCTACCACGCATTCGGTAGTTAAGAACATGGAAGCTGCTGAAGAAGCGTTCTGTAAAGCTGATCTGACTACTTTGACCGGATCAACAATTCCCTTCTCCATCAAATCCTGATATTCCATAATCTGGGCGTTAAAGCCAAAATTTCCTTCTCCGTTTTTAACCTTTTCAGCAACTACTGCTCCGTCCAAACCGGCATTTTCAGCGATTATTCTGATTGGTTCTTCTAAAACTCTTCTCAGGATATTTACTCCTGTTTTTTCATCACCTTCAAGTTCCAGTCCTTCCAAGGCTTTAATAGTTCTTACTAAAGCAACTCCTCCTCCGGGGACAATTCCCTCTTCCACTGCAGCTTTGGTAGCTGCTAAAGCGTCTTCCGCTTTGTGCTGGCGGGCTTTTTGTTCAACCTCAGTGGCAGCGCCTACTTTAATTACAGCTACTCCGCCAACTAATTTAGCCAGCCTTTCCTGCAGTTTATCTTTGTCAAAGTCAGATGAAGCTGATTTAAGCTCTTGTTTGATCTGAGAAACTCTGGCGTCAAGAGCTCCCTTGTCTCCTTTGCCTTCAATAATAGTGCTATTTTCCTTATTAGCCACAACTCTTCTGGCCTGGCCAAGCATATCTATTTCTGTTTTATCCAATTTTAGGCCTATTTCTTCGGAAATCACTTTGCCTCCGGTAACAATAGCGATATCTTCCAGCATTTCTTTTCTTCTGTCTCCAAATCCCGGAGCTTTTATAGCCAAAGTACTGAATGCCCCCCTTAGCTTATTAACCACTAAAGTGGCTAAAGCTTCTCCATCAATGTCTTCGGCAATGATCACAAGTTCTTTTTTGCCGGCCTGGGCTATTTTCTCCAATAGCGGCAGGATTTCCTGCAAAGAAGAAATCTTTTTGTCGGTAATTAAAATGTAAGGATCCTCAAAGGCAGATTCCATTTTCTCAGTGTCAGTTATCATATATGGAGAAATATAGCCTCTGTCAAACTGAAGTCCCTTAACAATTTCCTTTTGCAATCCGAAAGTTTTTGACTCTTCAATGGTAACCACTCCTTCATTGCCAACTTCTTCCATTACTCCGGCGATCAATTCTCCCATTTCTTTGTCCTCGGCGGAAATAGTGGCTACCTGAGCCTTTTCCTCCTTAGTGGTAACCGCTTTGGCCGATTCTTTAAGAGAAGCTACAGCCGTTTCAACTCCTTTTTGAATTCCTCTCCTCAAAGCCAAAGGATTGGCGCCGGCAGCTACATTTTTCAAGCCTTCGGTGATTATGGCCTGAGTCAGAATCACCGCAGTGGTTGTTCCGTCTCCGGCTACATCATTGGTTTTTTCTGATGCTTCTTTCACGATTTCAGCTCCCAAATTCTCCACTTTGTCTTCCAGCTCTATTTCCTTGGCAATGCTTACTCCGTCATTAGTGATAGTTGGAGCTCCGAATCCTTTGTCTAAAACAACATTTCTGCCCTTCGGCCCTAAAGTGACCTTAATGGCGTCTGCCAGTTTATCCGCCCCGATTTTTAATTGTTTGCGAGCGTCTTCTTTATATACTATTTGTTTTGCCATAATTGTTTAAATTTAGAAATTATAGTTCTTCTTGAGTTTCTCCAAGAATTGCAAGAATATCTTCCTCCTTAGCTATTAAATATTCTTTGTCTCCAACCTTTATTTCGTTGGGACCGTATTTAGTGAATAAAACTGTGTCCCCTGCTTTTACTTCCAAAGGAATGATGTTTCCTGAAGAAGTTTTCTTTCCTGAACCGACTGCTATCACTTTGCCCTGTTCAGGTTTTTCTTTTTCCGCTGTGTCCGGAAGTAAAATCCCGGATTTCGTTTTTTCTTCTTGGGCGATAGCCTCAATAAGAACGTGGTCTGATAATGGTTTTATGTTCATAATTTAGTGAAACAAAAAACAGAAAATGTTCTGTTTTGCTATAAATTAAAGGCGACCTTTTAATATTAATTTCCTTAAATTTAAAACATCTTGAGTAAAAAGTCAAGGTTTGTTGACTTTTTATCCTTCTAATGGTAGATTAAAGAAACTATGAGTCTTATTGAACGTTTAATTGTCCAAATTGTTATCGGGACTTTAGGCCTTTGGGCCGCAGTAAAACTAATTTCCGGAGTAGAATTCACCGGAAGCCTCCAGTATCTGTTTTTAGCCGGTTCAATTTTAGGATTGATCAATTTCTTTATCAAGCCTGCCTTAAAAGCAATCGCCCTTCCCATACGAATATTAACTTTTGGTCTATTCAGCTTAGCAATAAACATGGGAATGATTTGGATTGTGGATGTTTTATTCCCTGAACTTGTTATTGACGGCCTTGGCCCGCTTTTCTGGACCACTGTTATAATCTGGATATTAAGCATGCTGATTTCGTTTTCCGCCAAGGATAAATAGCCAAACCCAATTTAATTTGCTATCATATCTTAATATGAAAGAATTTTTATCAATCGCGCAAATAATTACCGCTATTCTTCTAATAGTCTTTATTCTGCTCCAACAAAGAGGAACCGCTTTGGGCTCCGCTTTCGGTGGAGGAGGTGGTGGAGGAGGTGGAGAAATTTACTCTTCTCGCAGAGGACTGCAAAAAAAGCTGTTCTGGGCAACAATAGTCGTCGGAACCCTTTTCATAGTCTTTGCTATTTTGAGTCTTGCTTTCTAGGTTGCAACCATTTCGCTATGAATAAAATTCCTAATTTTAATTTAAAGGATTGGTTAAGTTGGTACAGAAACAAGAAATGGCCCAGCAAAAAGCAATGGAGCCAGTTTTTTAAAGTTCTAAGTAAAAAAGAAAAGATCTTATTTATCGCTTGCTGTTTGTTGGTCTTAAGCTCTTCCGCAGTACTAACCCGAAGTTTTTATTTAGAGCATACGGAAATCGGACCGGCTGTGGCTGGAGAATATAGTGAAGGAGCAATCGGTCAGCCAAGATTTATTAATCCCATATATGTTTCCTCTAATGATGTTGACCGAGATTTGGTTGAGATTTTATTCTCCGGACTAATGAAATACGGAAGTAATGGCGAAATAGTTTTGGATTTGGCAAAAGACTATAAGACAGAGGAAGAAGGCAGAATCTTTGAGTTCTATTTGAAAGATAATGTTTATTGGAGCGACGGCAGAAAATTTACTGTTGATGATATAATTTTCACCATAGAAACGATTCAGGATTCTGATTATAAGAGTCCTTTAAGAGCAAACTGGCTGGGAGTGGAAATGGAAAAGATTTCTTCGGAAACGATCCGCTTCAAGCTGCAGAAACCTTACACCGCATTCTTGGAAAGACTGACACTTAAAATTATCCCCGCCCATATTTGGAAAGAAATTCCTGTAGAAAACTTCCATTTGGCGAAATACAATCTTAATCCTGTCGGTTGCGGCCCTTACCGCTTTAAAACATTTGAGAAAGATGAATTGGGGTACATAAGATTATTGGAATTGGAGAGCGATCCTAATTATTTCGGACAAAAACCATATATTCCCAAAGTAAGCTTCTTATTTTTTAACAACGAAGAAGAACTGGTTAAAGCTGCTAAGTCAAAACAGATTCAGGGTCTTTCTTTGACAACTCCTGTCTCAACCGGCTTTTCCCAGTACGAATTAACCATTCCCCGCTATTTTGCGCTTTTCTTTAATTCTGAAACAATCTTTGAGAGCGAAGAATTAAGGAAAGCTCTGAATTACGCCACTGATAAAGAAAAACTGCTTCAAGAATTAATAGAACAAAAATATTATTCCGGTTCGCAGATCGTTGATTCCCCTATTCTGCCAGATCTTTACGGCTATGATCAGCCAGAAGAAATTTATGAATTTGACATTGATAAAGCCGAGGAATTATTGGACCTGGCCGGGTTTGAACAAGATTCAGACGGCCTTAGAAGAAGAGTGATCAGCAAAGAAGCTTCTTTCCAATTAAAAAGCGATATGAAGAAAGGAGCACAAGGGATGGAAGTGCAAGAGCTGCAAAAATGTTTGGCCAAGGATCCGGAAGTTTATCCGGAAGCAAACACCAGCGGCTATTTCGGCACACTGACCCACGAAGCTGTTATCAGATTCCAGGAAAAATACGCGGATGAAATCCTGACGCCGGTGGGATTAAGTTCTGGGACAGGAACAGTTGGCAGGTCAACCAGAGCCAAACTGAATGAATTATGCTTCCAAGACTTGGAAACAGCGACTCAGCTTAAATTCTCATTAGTCACTGTGCAGGATTCCGTTTTGGAAAAAATAGCTTCTCTGCTAAAAGAACAATGGGAAGAAAGCTTAGGGCTGGAAGTGGAAATTACAACAGTTAAACTCTCCAATTTGGAAAGAGATGTTATCAAGCAAAGAAACTATGATTGCTTATTATTCGGCGAAGTATTGGGGATTATCCCCGACCCTTTTGCCTTCTGGCATTCTTATCAAAAAGAAGATCCAGGTTTGAACTTATCCTCTTATGAAAATGAGAAAGCAGACCGTTTACTGGAAGAAGCCCGGCAAAGTTCAGACCCGGAGATCACCAGAGAAAAGCTGGAGCAATTCCAAGACATTTTAATTGCCGACGCTCCTTGTATTTTCCTATACAACCCTAATATCCTTTACTTGGTTTCTTCGGAAATAAAAGGAGTGCAAGCGGGCTTAACAGCTAATTTATCTAAAAGATTTCATAATATAGAAGAATGGTATATAAAAACAAAAAGGAATTGGAAATAATGCCGGTCGTCAGGTTTTTAGACGACATGAAAGAAGTGCTCTATGATAAAAAATGGGCTAAAACAGCTCCCAATTTAGAGCTTTACTTCATGCGCCGCGGCATAAAAAGAGAAAACGGTTTTAGGTATGATGTCACTGTTCTCCCCTTTCAAATGCTGGGTAAAGAATTTGTAAAAACAAAAGGGCATTATCATGTCAGATTCCGGCAAGAGCTGTATCAAGTTTTGGAAGGAAAAGGAATCTTTTTAATGCAAAAAACCAGAGGAAGCAGTGTAGAAGATGTTTATGCGGTAAAAGCGAAAAAAGGAGACTTTATTATTATGCCTCCATATTACGGACATGTTACTATTAATCCAGGGAAGCAAGAACTGAAAATGGCCAATTGGGTATCAGAAAATTGCAAAAGCGATTATTCCTTTGTCGCCAAAAAACAAGGAGCTTGTTATTTCGCCATAAAGGAAAAAACAAGGCTTAAATGGGTAAAGAATGAAAATTATCAAGACATTCCCAAGCTGCGTTTTGAAAAGCCTTTACAAAAAATGCCAAAAGATCTAAGCTTTTTAAAATAAAAACCTCTGTTTAAAACAGAGGGGGAATAAAATATTATTCATGAGATGGAGGACTTCCTCCCTCAAGATACCATAATCCTGCGACTAAAATTAGAAGTATCGCCGCACAAAGAATACAAATTATCGCAACTTCAAATATTTTAAATGGTTCTATTATTTCTATCATTTAATAACCTCCTTTCAATTTTTAAGCCGATAATCGGTTGCTGAAAGCAGAATAACACAATATAAGCTATAAACCAAGGGCAGGTGGTGAAATTGGTAGACACGCAGCGTTCAGGACGCTGTGAGAGCAATCTCTTGCGGGTTCGAGTCCCGCTCTGCCCACCAGCTTTCCGTAATAGCGGAACTAAACTAAAAAATTAAAATCTAAAAACTACAATCTAAAAATTGGAATAGAGAAACAAATCCCTATTGAACTTTTTAAATTTTCAGTTTTAAATTTATGACTATGTATACACAAAAACAAATAGCTAAGCATCTGCGCCTTATCCCTCTTGGAGGGCTGGGTGAAGTTGGACGCAATATGATGGTGCTGGAGTATCAGAAAGACGTAATAATCATTGATATGGGCTTAAAAATGCCTGGAGAAGATTTGCCCGGAATTGACTATATCATACCCAACATTTCTTATCTTAAAAACAAGAATGTGCTTGGTGTCATTATTACCCATGGACATTATGATCATATTGGCGCAATTCCCTATTTTATTGACAAGATCGGGGTCAATACTCCTTTATTCGCAGGAGGGCTAACCAGGGGAATAATCATAAAAAGACAAGAAGATTTTAAGCATTTACCCAAGCTTAACATCACCACCGTCAAAGACGGAAGCAAAATTAGATTGGGACATTTTGAAGTTGAATTCTTCCGCCAAAACCACAGTATCGCTGACAATATGGGCCTGTTGATAAGAACTCCCGTAGGAAACATTGTCCATACTTCCGACTTTAAATTTGATAATAATCCGGTTAATGATTTACCCACTGATTTTGCCAAATTAAAGAAAATTGGAGACCAAAAGGTTCTGCTGTTGCTTTCTGACTCAACAGGAGCGGAAGTGGAAGGACACTCACTTTCTGAAAAAGTAATAATGGAAAACCTGGAAGAGATCTTTAAGAAAAGCAAAGGCAGAATAATTGCAGCCACTTTTGGCTCGTTGATTAACAGAATTCAGCAGATTATCACTTTGTCTGAAAAATACGGACGCAGAGTGACTGTTAACGGTTACAGTATGAAAACCAATGTGGAGATCTGCCAAAACTTGGGTCATATTAAAGCCAATAAAGGAACTTTAATACAGCCTAAACATGCCGCCGACTATCCTGACTCGCAAATAACTGTTCTCTGCACCGGAGCTCAGGGAGAAGAGGAAGCGACTTTAATGAGAATCATTAACCATGAGCACCCTTTCTTTAATCTTAAAAAAGGAGACACTATGATTTTTTCTTCTTCGGTTATTCCAGGAAACGAAAGATCGGTGCAAGTGCTTAAAGATGATATCTTGAGGCAAGGAGCTAAGATTTTCCATTACAAGATGATGGATATTCATGCCGGCGGACATGGGCATCAAGAAGAACTGAAAGAAATGATTCAATTAATGAGGCCAAAATTCTTTATGCCTATCCATGGGCAATATTCAATGCAAATAAGCCATGGCGAGCTGGCTGAAGAAGAAGGAATTCCGCAAGAGAATATTGTTATAGCCGAGAACGGAAATGTTATCCACTTAGAAGCAGAAAAAATGTCTGTCAATAAAAAAGAAAAAATTCCAATCGGCCCTGTTATGGTTGATGGATTGGGAGTCGGCGATGTGGGAGAAGTTGTGCTTAAAGACAGACAGACATTGGCTAAAGACGGAATGTTTGTTATTATAGCGATAGTTGACCGCCAGACCGGCAAGATTAAAACTTCGCCTGATATTATTTCCAGAGGATTTGTTTATTTAAGAGAATCCAAAGAATTGTTGCACCAGACCAGAAAAAAGGTGGTTGAGATTATGGACAAGTCGGTTGAATCTGAGGGAGCGGTTAATTGGAGCCACACGAAAGAAGATGTGCGCCGAAAAATCGGAAAATTCCTCTTTACTAAAACTAAGCGAAAACCGGTAATCTTGCCGGTGATCATTGAAGTGTAATATGCGAGTATTCAGCGGCATTAGGCCAACAGGAGACCTTCATATTGGAAACTATTTAGGGGCTATTAAGCAATGGATTGAGCTTCAAAATGAAAATGAATGCGTATTTTGTATTGTTGATTTGCATGCTTTAGTCACTCCCTGGGATCCTAAAACGCTGCAAAAAAACATTTTGGAAACAGCTGTCGCCTATCTGGGCGCCGGTTTGGATCCGGAGAAATGCATTCTTTTTATTCAATCCCAAGTCAAAGAACACAGCGAACTAAACTGGCTGCTGAATAACATTTGTCCGATGGGAGAACTTCTACGAATGACCCAATACAAAGAAAAATCAAAACAGTATAAGAATAATATTAATATGGGGCTGCTTGATTATCCTGTTTTAATGTCCGCGGACATTCTGCTCTATCAAACCAATGCCGTGCCTGTTGGCGAAGACCAAAAACAGCATGTGGAATTAACCAGAACCATTGCCAAGAAATTCAACGGCAAATTCGGACAAACTTTTGTAGAGCCAAAAGCCATGATTGCTAAAAGTGGCGCAAGAATAATGTCCTTGCAAGAGCCGAAAAAGAAAATGTCAAAAACCGGCAACCCGAAAGGCTGCATTGGTCTCTTTGACGAACCAAATGATATTAAAAAGAAAGTAATGTCAGCGGTGACAGACACCGGGAAAACTATCAAATACAGCCCGAAAACAAAACCGGGCATCTCTAACTTGCTGACTATCTACAGTCTGTTCAGTGAGATTCCTATTAAAGAGCTGGAAAAAGAATTTGCGAACAAAGGTTACGGCGCATTTAAAAAAGCATTAACTGAGCTTTTGATCCTTAAATTGGAGCCTTTCCGCAAAAAAAGAAAAGAACTCCTCAAAAGAGAAGTTTATACCGCTGAGATTTTGAATCAGGGGGCGAAGAAAGCGCAGGCCATTGCCGCTTCAACCATGCAGAAAGTAAAGAAGAAAATGGGCCTGCCTGACTAAAAACTTTTATTTTCAACGCTGGTTTTGCAGTATCAGATCACTGTACGAACCTTTTATAAAATTATCTTCTTCTATGTTGAACAAATCAAGGAATTCCTTGATTTGTTTTTTAAGTTTTGGCAGATCATCGTCGCTCTCTCCTCTTGCTTCTATTTCAATGAATTTTCCCAATTCCTCAACATTGTCAATATGAAATCTTATATTGTCTAATATCCAAATTTCTCTTTTCTTCCTAACAATAACTTTTACTCCCAATGCTTTAGATAATGAAGGAATAATATTAGAATCCTTTTGAATCACCGACACAAGAAATTCGCTTTTTTTCGGAGTTGAAATATTTTCCCTGTTATATTGGATCAAGATATCTTTTATATCTCCTGCTCTCGCTTTCAATCTTCCATGCGGCACATTGAAATAGATATCTTCCATGTCAAATACTCCGATTAATTTCGCTCCTTTTTGAGAAATAATGTCTCTGATCTTATTGTGGTCTTCAAATACAGCTTTGATTTCTATATCTATCCCCTTTTTTTGTAATTTTATATCCATTTTTTATTTAAAATTGAATCAGATTTTTTAACAAAACCGAAGTTATCAACAAAGTTTTCCAAAGAATATTTATGCAGTTTTTTGCTTCTTGACGCAACCATATCTTCAAGGATTGTCACTCTATACCCTCTTATTGCGCCGGACCTGGCAGTGCTGTCAACACACACGGAAGTGGAAATTCCCGCAATCAAGATATTCTTGATATTGTTACTTTCAAGAAAAGATTCTAAATTTGTGTTATAAAATCCATCATGAGTTGTCTTAACAATAACCTTATCTTTTTTATCTATTTTTAGATAAGAAGCTGACCCTTGCTCTTTCTGCAAACAGAAAGAACAAGGTTTTCCCTTAATTCTGTAATTATCATAGTTGGCCAAGATATGCACTATAATTATTCCTTTTTTTCTAAAGCTATTTAGTTTCTTTTCTATTTTCCCAGCAAGCTCTATATTCTGTCCAATAGGATATCCCATTAAATGATATTTAGAATTTTCAACGCAGAAATCATTTTGCATATCAATAATAATCAACGCAGTATTTGAAGCTTTCATCTTATTGTTTGGATGTCTATGATTGTACTTAAATTAGTTAAAATCCTCTTTTAAAACCATATCCTCTAATAGTTCAGGCCTGTCGCCATTAATATATTCAGCTAAGCTATTTTTGCTTCTTCTATGTTCTTCCTCTTTGCCTAAAAGAATAAGGCCATCGCCAGCAGAAACGCCAATATTTTTCTCAATATTAAAATTTCTGAAGATTTTAACATCAACAAGGGGTCCTGAACCCCACGATTCCAACTTATCGTAAATCCAAATATCGGCCATAACATCTTTTCCTTCGTTCCAAAGAATGATTATATTGTACTCTCCCAAACTGGCAAGAATATTTTTGTTTTCGGCATATAATTTCAAGATGTATCTTTCAATAATTCCCTTTTCTTCACGACTTAAAAGAGCTTCTACTCCGCCGCAAGGATAAACCAATACCGGCGTTTCTTGAATTGTTAGTTTAATTGGATTATAAAAAGGCATAATTTAAAAATCAATTTTACTTACAAATTTACTTTTTGGGGCTGATTATCCAAAACCCTCTTTCGTTTCCATCGTACTTTTTATCCATGGCTTTAACTATCTTTTTCAAATCAGCTTGCCAAAATTTTGGCTCTGAGCCTGCCGGATCTCCTAATGTGATAATACCCTTGTTTGAATCAAATTCCGCAACAACGCAAATATGGCCAATAATAGATTTGAATTTGGGAAATTGTTTACAAGAAAAAGCAAGCATTATATCGTTGCCGGCTTTTAAATTTTCAATAATAAGTTCTTTTGGATTTTCTATTTTGCTTATAGGATACCTTTCAACCTTTAATGGAATCTTCTTTTTCTGAAGCATTCTGTTTAAATATATATCAAGTTTAGCAGAGCTTATTCCTTCGTCTCCTGTTGATTTAGTAATTCTCATTTTTCTTACAAACCTTTTGGCTTTTTTTTGGGGTATATTTAATTTACAAAACCACGCAATTTCTTCTTGGTCAATCCAATATCCCCTTCTGTGCAACACCCATAAAAACGAACAAGGACCGCAACAATAAGCCATCTGAACCAGGGGTTTATATAATGGTTTGACTTTAATTAATGGCATATTTTTTTAATTAAATTATATAATTTAATTATTTAAAACTAATAATCTGAAATCCATATTTCTCAACTTCCTCTTTTCCCCAAAATTTTAGATCTTTGGTTTTTAAAACATAAGTTACTTTCTTTTCAAGGATTCTTCCTGTGTATTCTTTAGTCTCCGGATCCCATTCTCTTAAAACCAAAATGTCTTGCGGATTGCATTCAAAATCCGCTAAACGCAGGTCAAAAGTTTTATCTTTATCTAAGATTTTTTGAAAAAGCTCTGGCCAAGTTTTCTTTTCCATTTTCATATATTTTACGCTGCGCAATCTAGTGTTTTTACTTGTTTTTGCAATACTTTAGCAAGTTTTTCAGCTTGTTTTTCCAGCTCATATCTTGATTGCAGATTTAGCCAAAACAGCGGCGAAACAGCAAAATGTTTAGTTAGTCTAAGCGCCGTATCAGCTGTAATAGCGCGAGTGCCATGAACAATTTCATTTATTCGACGAGGGGAAACTGCGATATTTTTCGCTAGACGATATTCAGTTATATCAAACGGCTCTAAAAATTCCTGTTTAAGGATTTCGCCGGGGTGGATTGGTTTTATTTTTTTTCTAAACATATAATTATTTATTTTCCAATATTTCTGTTAATTCTGAAAGAATCGGCTCACGGGAGACAATTAGCACCTTTCTCTCAAAAGAAGTTTCTATTCGTTCTATTTTGAAACCAGCCTCCTGCATAATGATTAACCTTGCTGCTAAATCTTGCTGTTTAGAGTAACCAAAATTAACATATGCGTCTATTGCGCCAGTAACAAGATAGATATTCAAAGCACCGCCGGTCATTCGCACTCGATAGGTTCTTTCCATTATCTTATCGACCTTGTTGATTGTCCATTTCCTTTCTTTCGAAGATTTATTAGTCAATCCAAGAAAATCTAAATCGACTATAGCTTTATTCAATGAAACTGGAGCTTTAAGCAAAATTAGTTTATTGTTCAAAAAAGCTCCATCGCCTTTTGAGGCAGAAAAAAGCTGTTTTGAAATTGGATTATATATTAATCCTAAAATTGGTTCGTCGTTAAAAACAAGAGCAATATGAATTTGGAAAAAAGGCGCTGAATTAATATAGTATTTTGTTCCGTCTATTGGATCAATTAACCACTGGAAAGATGATGAGAAATTTATTCGTTCAGTTTCCTCTCCCCAAAAACCATGCTTTGTCCATTTAGAAAGAATTTTATTTCTGAGAAAATCTTCTATCTCTATTTCAATTTTTGTCGCAACATCCCTATCATCTTTATATTTTACTATTTCTATCTTCTCCCATTTTTTTAAAGACATCTCTCCTGCTTGTTTTATAAGAGGAGACAAATAATCGATTGCTTCCTTTAAAAAGTCTTTTGTTGGTTCTCTGTTGTTTGTCCGTTTCACTTTTAATAAGTTTTGAAATTTAATCTAATGATCCAAGATTGACGCATAATTGATCTTCCCAAATCAGCTCCGGATAACCTTTAAGCATTGTTTTAACATATTTTTTCCGTTCTTCGTATTTTGTTTTATCTTTTGCTTCAAATTTTATAGTAATGTATGGTCCGTTCTGTGAATATCTAAAAATTATCATTCCGTCATCAAAATCAGCTCGCACCCCATCGTCTCCGGGAATAATAGTATTGTCTGTAATTTTTGCTTGCGAAAAATCTGCCTTAAATTTTTCAGACAAATCCTTAATTACATCTTTTTTCTTTTCGTCTGGACAACCAATTTTTATTTCTGGTGAAGAAATATAAACAGGAAAACTTTCGTATAATTGACTCAAAGATAAATTTTTGTCAGATAAATATTCTAATACTCGTAAGGCTGCATAACTCCCATCGTCATGCCCATACGCATTATCATTAAAAAAGAAATGTCCAGACAACTCACCACCAAAAGCCGCGCCTTCTTCTGCGATTTTCTTTTTAATAAAAGAATGCCCCGTCAGCCACATAATAGGAACACCGTCATTCTGTTTTATTACTTTTTTTACAACTTGTGAACATAAAGTATTGTAAATAATCTTTGACTTTGGAAATCTCTCTAATATTTCTTTGGCAAATATCGCTACAAGCACATCATTCCATAAAATCCTTCCTTTTTCATCAACAACGCCAATTCTATCTCCATCACCATCAAAAGCTATTCCTAAATCTGCTTTTTCTTCTAAAACTATCCTACCTAATTGTCTCATAAATTTTTCATCAGTAGGGTCTGGGGTCCCAGCCGGAAAATTGCCATCTACTTTTAGGTTTTTTCCGATTACTTCACAGCCAGCTCGTTTGAAAATTTCCGGAATATAAATACCAGTCGTGCCATGGCGGGAATCAATTACTACTTTGAATTTTTTCTTTAACCGCACTCTTTTTAAAACATCATTATAGTAATCTTCTGTTATATCTTTTTTAATTATGCTCCCTATTTCTTCTGATTTAAAATATGTTTCTTTTTCAACTACTGCTCTTATTTCTTGTACCTCTTCTGGGCCAGTTGTTAAAGAAAAGCCAATTCCAAGTTTAAAGCCATTAAAATTATATGGATTATGAGATGCGGTGATCATAACTCCACCGTTGGTTTGAAAACGATATTGTCCATAATACATCATCTGTGTCATGATCATACCCAAATCAATAATATCTATTCCCATTTCAACCAAACCTTTCGCAAATGCGACTTGAAATTCCTTGCCGCTTAAACGACAATCTCTGCCTATCACTGCTTGCCGTATCTTTCTGCGACGCAAAAGAGTGCCATAAGCTCTACCAATAGATTCCACTTTTTCAGGATCTAAATCTTCACCTACAATTCCACGGATATCATAATTTCTAAAAACAAAAGGATTTATTTTCATAATTGTAACAACATCTTACCCATAGCTTGCTACGGGGATGCTTCATTAAAATTTAGTTTAAAATTATTCTTTCATCAAATCATCTGAACTAACATCTAATGTCTTAAACAGGGGGCTTTGAGCCACTCCTCGTATTGTAGAAAAAATCGGCAAGTTTAGATAATGTCAGATACTATTATGTAATCATTATAGCATATAGTTAATATCTTTGTAACATATCTTGACGATTCAGTTCTTACTTGCTATGATTCTATATTATGAAGTATTATAGATTAACTTACCTTGTTTCTCCGGAACTTTCCGAAGAAGAGGCAAAAAAGATCCAAGAAAGTTTAAATTCACTGGTGCAGGGCAAGAACGGAATCCTGACATCCGGCATTTCAACTTTAATTAAAAAAAATCTGGGTTCCCCTATACAAAAGAAAAACAGTGCCTATTTAGGCAGCTTGAATTTTGGTTTAGGAGTTGAAAAGATATTAGAATTAGAGAAAGAATTGAAAGAAAAAAAAGAAATTATCCGGTTTATGCTTATTATTAAAAAACAATCCAAACCTGAAGCCGAAAAAAAAGCCGTAAGAAGGAAACCGGAAGCGAAAGAAGACAAGGTTGAATTAAAAGAAATGGAAGACAAATTAGACGAAATCCTTGATAAATAATTTAAATATTTATGAATTTAAATAAAGTTATTTTAGTCGGACGCGTAACATCAGACCCTGAATCAAAAACTATTCCTTCAGGACAATCGGTTTGTTCTTTTGGGATGGCGACGAATATGGTTTGGTCTGATCAGAACAGCCAAAAACAAGAAAAGACCGAATTCCATAATATTGTTTTATGGAGAAAGCTGGCTGAGATCGCTTCTCAATTCTTGACTAAGGGGTCTTTGGTTTTGATTGAAGGAAGACTCCAGACAAGATCATGGCAGGATTCTTCAGGGAATAAAAGATACAGGACGGAAATTATCGGGGAAAAAATGCAGTTGGGACCTAAGTCTTTCGCTAAAACTAATCCGCCACCTCCAACTCAACAACCGGCTCCAAGCGCAAATGAACGAAAAGAGGAAGATATTCCTGTTATTGAAGAAGAAGATGCTCCGGCTCCAAAAGAAAAACCTGCTGAAGAAGAAATTGATATTAAAGATATACCCTTTTAAAAACCATGGAATGCTATTTTTGCCAACAAAATATTAGAGAAGTTGATTTCGAAAATACGGAACTGTTATTGCGGTTTGTTTCAGGGCTAGGAAAAATAAAAGCCAGAAAAAGAACCGGACTCTGTTCCAGCCATCAGAAAAAAATGGCTAAGGCAATAAAAAGAGCCAGACATCTGGGTCTGCTCTCAGCTGTTAAGAAATAAGGACTATCTCATAATAAAACCCCCCGCTTGAGCGGGGTTTTTAGTTATAGGCTGTTGATGTGCTCTGTAATTTCTTTTTTTAATTGTTTAGTGACAGGAGGATTTTCTTTTAAAAACTGTTTGGCTGATTCAATTCCCTGTCCCAGTTTTGAATCTCCGTATTGGAACCAGCTGCCCGCCTGCTTCACCATCTTATACTTTATTCCGGTTTTTAGAATATCGCCAAAATAGGAAATACCTTCATTATAGTAAATATCAAATTCCACCACTTTAAAAGGAGCAGCGACTTTGTTTTTCACAATTTTGGCTTTGATCCTGGAACCAATAATCTCGTCTCCGTGCTTTATCTGGCCGATCCTTCTTAGGTCAATCCTTACGGAAGCATAAAACTTTAAAGCCAATCCTCCGGAAGTGGTTTCCGGATTGCCGAACATCACTCCGATTTTCATTCTGGTCTGGTTGATGAAGATAAGAACAGTTTTTGATTTGGCAAGAACACCTGACAATTTCCTCAAAGCTGAAGACATTAGGCGGGCTTGCAAGCCAATTTGGAATTCCCCTATTTCTCCTGCAATTTCAGCTTTGGGAGCCAAGGCAGCCACTGAATCAACTACGATCACATCAACTTTTTCCGACCTGATCAAGGTTTCCACAATCTGTAAAGCCTGCTCTCCGGAGTCCGGCTGGGAAATAAGCATATCATTTACTTTAACGCCGATTCTCTTGGCATAAGCGGGATCCATAGCGTGCTCGGCGTCAACAAAAGCGGTAATGCCTCCTTTTTTCTGCGCCTCCGCTATAATGTGCAGAGCCAAAGTGGTTTTACCGGCGCTTTCAGGGCCATAGATTTCAACTATCCGGCCGCGAGGGACTCCTCCCACTCCCAGGGCCGAATCTAAAGAGATAGAGCCTGTTGGGATAGTGTCAACATCCACCGCTCCCACATCTTTAAGCTTCATTATCGCTCCTTCTCCAAATCGCTGCTTAATTTCGTTAATCGCTTCTTGTAAATTGTCTTCTTTGCTTTTTTCTTCTTTTGCCATAGTTTTAATAAGTTTATTTTGAATAAGAGAGACGCTTCTCCAAACCGGCCAAATAATGTTCCCTGATCACTGAATTGTCCAAAGTTTCATTATATATCCTTACTTCATCAATCAGGCCTTCAAAATAGGCGATTCCGTATCTGCCAATTTCAAAATGCGCAGCTGAGTCAAGGTCGTCACCGCAATTGGCCGTGGCGGTTTGCTGAATTCCGTTAATATGCAATTTCATCACATTATCGCTCCCTTTTACTGCGACAACATGTGTCCACTCTTCCAAGGGTAATACATCGTCTGAGCTGATAGTATTGCACAATAATCTAAATTTGATCAACCCGTCGCTGTGATCATAGGCCACTAAATAGTTTTCGCTTCCATTGTGCTTATGCACTATTCCTTGAAGATTATTAGTCCCATCTCCCTTACGAAAGACCCAAGCTTCAATAATAATTTCGCTGATAGGATTTAAACTATCATTATCTCCGCAATCCAAATAGCTGCTGCTGCCGTTAAATTCAAAGGCATTATTAAAAGTGTCAATGTCATTGGCTGCTAAAGTAATGTCGGTCAATGCACAATTATTGCCATAACCTGACATGTCAGTCCCATCTAAAGCGTCAAAGTCCCAAACTCCAATCGCATAAGCGCCGAAAGATCGATGGATCTGAGCGCCGAAAGATATAGCTTTGGCCAGTTCCGCCTTGTCCCTGGCCCCACTCAAGCTTACTAGAACAATACCTGCCAAAGTGCCAACAATAGCAATAACTACCAGAAGCTCAATTAGAGTAAACGCTTTGGAATGTTTTTTTATCATATTAAGAAAAGTTATCTTCCTCAACTTCTTGGTTCGCATATATTTCTCTGGGTTTTGCTCCTTCTCCAGGTCCCACTACTCCCTGCTCTTCCAGCATATCAATTAATCTGGCAGCCCGGGCATAGCCCACCCGCAGCCTCCTTTGCAGTAAGGAGGCCGAAGCTTTCTGCGCTTCAATCACTATTTCCTTGGCTCTTTGGTAAAGAGGATCGTCTTCTCCGCCGCCAAAATCAGCATGGCCTTCCGGCTGTTCCATCCTTTCATTAAGGCTTTGGGCCAATTCATCTTCTATTTCATCCTTTTGCTCCTCTTCTTTATTTGATTCCATAATAAAGCTGATTACTTTCTTAACTTCTTTTTCAGAGATATAGACTCCTTGGATCCTTTTCGGTTTGCTTATCTCTCCTGAGATAAGAAGCATATCGCCGGCTCCTAAAAGCTTTTCCGCTCCGGCAGT
>JAGLPU010000009.1 GCA_023137175.1 Candidatus Parcubacteria bacterium
AGTCAATTTGGGAAGCAACTTGAAACGCAATTCTAGAAGTGATATTGGCTTTAATTAAGCCAGTAAGAACTTCAACCGATGGCCGCTGAGTGGCGATTATCAAATGAATGCCGACTGCTCTGGCCATTTGCGCTATCCTGACAATTCCTTCCTCTATCTCTCTGCCGCGGGAAGCCATCAAATCAGCCAGCTCATCAATAATAAGGACAATATATGGCATATTCTCCATGTCTTCTGTCTTCTTCTTATTATAACTGCCAATGTCTCTGGTATGTGCCTCGGCCAAAACTTTAAATCGTCTTTCCATCTCTCCTGTGAGCCATTTTAAGGCGCTAACCGTTTTTTGCGCGTCAAAAATTACCGGAGTCAGCAGATGAGGCAGTTTGTTATAAATGGAAAATTCCACCCTCTTCGGATCAACTAAAATAAGCTTTAACGAATTTGAAGAATTCTGATACAGCAAACTCAAGACAAGGCTGTTTAAACAAATAGTTTTTCCGCTTCCGGTGCTGCCCGCAACCAAGAGGTGAGGCATCCGCGCCAAATCCGCGATGAAAGAAACGCCGGCGACATCACGGCCTAAAGCAAGATTAAGGCTGGGCCCGGAGCCTTGAAAATTGGTAGACTCTATCAGATCCCTAAATCTGACTATTGCTCTTTGTTTATTCGGTATTTCAATCCCCACCAAAGAACGGCCTGGAATCGGAGCTTCCACTCTGATAGGATGAGCGGCCAAAGCTAATGAAAGGTCATTAGCTAAATTAGTGATCTTAGCAACCTTTACTCCTTCAGCCGGTTTAAAAGTATATTGAGTAACAGTCGGACCGATATTAACCTCTGACATTTCAACTAAAATATCAAAATTTTGCAATGTTCTTTTAATTATAGAGCTATTCACCTTAATATCTCCTGATAGCGGAGCGCCTTTATCTTTTTCTAATAAGGCCGGTGAGGGAATTTTATCATCTTGAGAACTGGCTTTTAGCTCAATGCCCGGAGAAGAAACCGCGGAAACAGTAAAAGAAGGCTTTTCTCTTTTAACTTCCGATGGAGGCGGAGAAACAAAAGAAGGCATTTTTTTATCCTTTGTTTCTTTCGTTTTAAGCTTAGCTTCTTTTATAACTTTTTCTTCCTCTTCCGGTTTTTTCCTTAAAGGCAAAAAGTGCCAGAAAATCAAGCCGGAAATGATAAGCATACCGATAAAAAGAACTTGAGCTACCCAAAAACCGAATATTTTAAGCAGAGGAAACCCGACTGCATTTCCTAACAAACCTCCATCTCCTGAGTAAGTAGGAACAAAATTGTTCAGCAATTCTTTTTGGGTTAGATCCAACACTCCCAAAAGCCCTGAAATTCCCAAAATTAAAAAACAGAACGATAAAATTATCGGACCTCCCTTGCGGGAACATTCTTTGCATTGATTAAAATAAATAAATCCACCCACTACAAAAAGAAATGGCAGAATAATAACTGTTTTGCCGATAAGGGTTTCAAAAACTTGCATAAACATATTTCCGGCAATACCAGCTTTGTTAAAAAAAGAAAGCGAAATTATAATCGCTATTAAAAACATTACCACTCCCCATACTTTTTGTTGGGTTTCTTCGGGTAAAGCAAAACGGTTTGCTTTCTTTTTTTTAGCCAATCCTTTTTTCAGGACAGGCTTTTTGCGTTTTTTGAGATTTCTTTTTTTGACCACAGATAAAAACTATTAAATTTTTCTGCAGAAACTATTTTTTGAATCCAGTGCCTGCTGGTATTAGTTTACCAATTATTACGTTTTCTTTCAATCCCCTTAGTTCATCTTTCTTTCCCTCTAGGGCAGCTTTAATCAAAACTCTTGAAGTTTCTTGAAATGATGCTGCCGATAAAAAGCTGTCCGTGCTCAAGGCCACTTTAGTAATTCCCAGAAGAACCGGGACTCCTTCAGCCAGCTTTTGCTTTTCTGATGTCAAAGCTTCGTTTTCTTCAGCGAAACGGAAAGGTTCTATGATTTCTCCAGGAAGGAAAGAACTGTCTCCGGGCTTTTTAATTCTAACTCGTGAGAACATCTGCCGGACAATTACTTCAAAATGCTTATCATGAATACCTACTCCCTGAGAAACATAGATTTTTTGAATTTCACTGATAATGTGCTTTTTAGTCTCTTCAGCTCCTTTTATTTTAAACACCTCTTTAATGTCCAAACTTCCTTCACAAAGCTGCTGGCCTTTTTTAATCTCATCTCCTTTCTTAACCCAGAGCTTCATCCGAGAAGCAATCTTATACTCAACTAATTCTTCTTTTTTGGTTTTTTTAATCTCATTAGGCTTAATTTTTATTACTCCTTCTTTCGTAATTTCCACTACTTTTCCATCCACTGCTGATATTTCAGCTTTAGTCGGCGGTATTCTCATCTCAAAGATCTCTTGAACTCGCGGCAAACCCATGGTAATATCGCCTCCTCCGGCTACTCCTCCACTATGGAAAGTTCTCATGGTCAGCTGTGTTCCGGGTTCTCCAATAGCCTGAGCCGCAACCACACCTACTGCCATACCAAGCCTTACCAGTTTGTTATTCCCTAAATCCCATCCATAGCATTTCTGGCAAATTCCTTTGGGCATTTTACAACTTAAAGGAGAACGCACTTTAACTTTTTCAATTCCAGCCTTAATTATCGCTTGTGCCTTGTCATTATCAATAATTTCTCCTTTCTTAACAATTCCTTTGATTTCTTCCAAGCAAACTCGCCCTGAAATCTTAAAGAAAAAGTTTTGAGAAAGCGCCTTAGAATCTTCAAGCAAAACTTCAATTCCTTCTTTATCTCCGCAATCTTCTTTTCCCACGATCACTTCGTGAGCCACATCAACCAACCTTCTGGTAAGATACCCTGCAGTCGAGGTTCTCAAAGCGGTATCTGCGGTTCCTTTCCTGGCGCCATGGGTAGAAATAAAATACTCCAATACATTAAATCCTTCTTTATATGAACTTTTTATCGGCAGTTCAATGATCTGTCCGGCCGGGTTGATCACTAATCCCTTCATGCCACTCATCTGCACTGACTGAGACCAAGAACCTCTTGCTCCTGAACTCACAATAGAATTTACAGGGCCCAGTTTAGGAAGGCCGGCAGGAACCAGTTTTTCAATCGTTGATTTGGTTTGCTGCCAAATCTCAATAATTTGGGTGTTCTTTTCTTCGGCGGAAAGTGAACCTCTCTTATAATAATCTTCAATTATTTCAACTTTTTGTTCGGCTTCTGCCACCAGCTTGGGTTTTTCCTTGGGAACAATCAGATCAGTCATGCCCCAGGTGATTGAAGAAATAGTGGAATACTCAAATCCCAATTCTTTTATTTTATCCAAACATTCTTCGCAAATTGCATAATCATAATTTTCTACAACATCGGCCGCCACCTGAGCTAATTTGCTTGAATCAGTTTCTTCGTTGACAAAAGGATGCCCGTGCGGCAAAGATCCGTTGAATAAAACTCTGCCAACTGAAGTGTCAATTATTTCTCCTTCTTTAATTCTCAGTTTTATGCTTGCGCGCAAATCAATCGCTCCGGTATCCCAGGCAAGGATCGCTTCGTTTTTAGAGCCAAAAAGTTTTCCTTCCCCCAAAGCCGATTCTTTTATTCTGGTAAGCCAAAAACAACCTAGCACAATATCGTTAGTAGGAGTAATTATTGGCTTGCCGGTCGCCGGTTTCAGCAGATTAACAGCAGAAAGCATTATTTCTGTGGCTTCTTTCTGAGCTTCGTCGGATAAAGGAAGATGAACCGGCATCTGGTCTCCGTCAAAATCAGCGTTAAAAGCCTTACAAGTTAAGGGATGGAGCCTGATTGCCTCCCCTTCCATTAGAACAGGCTGGAAAGCTTGAATTCCCAAACGATGCAAAGTAGGTGCCCTGTTAAGCAGCACTTTTTTGCCAGCAACCACTTCTTCCAAAATAGCCCAAACTTCATCTGTTTTATCTTCAATCAGCTTTGAAGCTCCTCTTACATTATAGGCTAATTCTTTATCTAGGATTTTTTTAATAACGAAAGGTTTAAAAAGCTCCAAAGCCATTTTCTTAGGCAGGCCGCACTGAGACAGTTTTAAATTCGGACCGACAACGATTACGGACCTTGCTGAATAGTCCACCCTTTTTCCCAGCAAGTTTTGACGAAATCTTCCCTGCTTTCCCTTGATCATATCCGCCAATGATTTTAACAGTCTCCGTCCGCCGGTGGTAGCCTGAGTCATTATTCCTTTGCGCATGCCATTATCTATCAAAGCGTCCACTGCTTCTTGGAGCATTCTCTTTTCGTTCCTAACAATAACTTCAGGAGCTGAAATTTCCAATAAGTATTTTAGTCTATTGTTCCTATTTATAATACGACGGTAAAGGTCATTTAAATCAGAAGAAGCGTAACGGCCTCCGTCCAGCTGAACCATAGGCCTTAGATCAGGAGAAAGCACAGGCAAAACCGTTAAAAACATCCATTCAGGCCTAATTTTCGCCCTAAGCATTCCCCGCAGAAGTTTTGACCTTCTCAATATTTTAACCCTGTTTACAGGCAGAGCTTCTGCCGCAGCATCTTTTAATTCTTCTGCTGTTTTTTTTAAGTCAATTTCAGCGAATATTTTTTGCAGAACTTCTGAGCCGGTTCCCGCTTCAAACACCTGTCCGTACTTAAACGACAGATCATTATATTCCACTTCAGACAAAATTTTCAAATACTGTAATTCTGCCACTTCAGCCTTAGCCCTGTCTCTGGCTTTTTTCAAACCGTCCAAAGCTGTTTCCAGCTCTTTCTTATTCTTAATTTCCCCTTTTTTAAGCTTAACTCTCTGCTTATATTCTTTTTCTATATCTTTCAATACTTCTTTTTTGGCATCCTCGCAAACGCTAGTTACCACATAGCTGGCAAAATAGATTACTTTCTCGATCTGTTGGGTAGGCAGATCCAAAACCATTCCCATTCTGGAAGGAAGGCCGCGCAAAAACCAAATATGGGAAACAGGACAAGCAAGTTTAATATGCCCCATTCTTTCCCTCCGAACTGAAGATTTAGTCACTTCCACTCCACACTTGTCGCAAACCACTCCTTTATAGCGAATTCTCTTATACTTGCCGCAATAACATTCGTAATCCTTTTCCGGACCAAAAATCTTCTCGCAAAAAAGGCCGTCTTTTTCCGCCCTTTGGGTCCGATAATTAATTGTTTCCGGCTTTGTCACTTCGCCGTGGGACCAAGACAAAACATCGTCCGGAGAAGCAATTTTTATTCTTATTGACTCTAAATCAGATACCTTCATAATTAAAATTTAAATTATTGAAAATTACTTATCTCCTGATCCTGGTTTTGTTAATATTTCTATATTCAGCCCCAATGATTTTAATTCCGCAATCAGCAGATTAAATGAAGCTGGAATATTAAGACTTCTTATTGGCTCGCCTTTAAGAATTGCTTCGTAAGCGGCAGCTCTGCCAACAATGTCATCTGATTTTATAGTTAATATCTCCTGTAGAGTATGGGCTGCTCCATGACCTTCCAACGCCCATACTTCCATCTCTCCGAATCTCTGTCCTCCAAATTGGGCTTTTCCGCCTAAAGGCTGCTGAGTGATTAAAGAATAAGGACCAATGGAACGCATATGGATTTTGTCTTCCACCATATGGATCAGTTTGAGCATATAATTATAGCCCACTGTAATTCTTTCTGAGAAAGGAATACCTGTTTTTCCGTCGTGTAACACAGCTTTGCCGTCTTCCGGAAGACCGGCCTTTATCAACTCTTGTTTAATGTCTTCTTCAGTAGCTCCATCCAAAGAAGGAGTAATGGCAATATACCCCAGTTCATGAGCGGCCCAGCCAAGGTGAGTTTCCATAATTTGTCCGATGTTCATCCTAGAAGCAACACCTAAGGGATTTAAAATAATATCTATTGGAGTGCCGTCTTCCAGGAAAGGCATTTCTTCTTCCGGTAAAACTCTGGAAATAACGCCCTTGTTTCCGTGCCGTCCGGCAAGTTTGTCTCCGGCCTGAATTTTTCTCAGTTGAGCCACTTCAACTTCCACTTTCTTGATCACTCCCGGCTCCAATTTATGCCCCAGCTCCCTGGAAAAAATCTTAACTCCCACCACTCTTCCTTTTTTGCCGTGTTCCATTCTTAAAGAAGTATCTTTCACTTCTTTGGCTTTTTCTCCGAAAATTGCCCGCAACAGCCTTTCTTCCGCCGTTAAATCCACTTCTCCTTTGGGAGAAATCTTTCCCACTAAAATATCGCCTGAGTTTACCTCGGCGCCGATCCTGATAACGCCTTCTTCATCTAAATCTTTTAATTTTTCCTCACCGACATTGGGAATATCGCTGGTAGTCACTTCAGGACCCAGCTTTGTCTCCCTGACATCCACGGAAAAGTTTTCTAAATGGATTGAGCTGTAATAATCGTTTTTAACTAACCGTTCTGAAATCACGATTGCGTCTTCAAAATTCAAGCCTCTCCAAGGGATGAAAGCCACTAAGACATTCTGACCTAAAGCCAAACATCCTTTATCAGTTGCCCCTCCTTTAGCTAAAACATCTCCCTTTTTCACTTTCTGGCCTTTTTTAACCACCAACTTCTGGTGCAAACAAGTGTATTGATTAGTACGAATAAAAGTTCTTAAATTATATGTTTTTTCTCCTTTGGTTTTTTGTTTGATAACAATATGCTCTGCGTCCGCTTCTTTTATCACGCCATCTTCCGCGGCAAGTATCATTTGTCCCGAATCCTTGGCCACTATCTCTTCCATACCGGTGGAAACCACAGGAACATCAGGCCTTACCAAAGGAACTGACTGCCTTTGCATGTTTGAACCCATTAAAGCCCTGGAAGCATCATCATTCTGCAGGAAAGGAACAAGATTAGTGGCAGTGGAGATAAACTGCTGAGGAGAAACATCAATAAAATCAATTTTTTCTTTATCAGACAGGCCTGGCTTGCCTTTGATCCTGGCTTCAACTTTATCCGGCACAATATTATTATTTTTATCAATTTCTATTCCGGCAGTGGCGATATTATATCTTTCTTCTTCGTAGGCCGTAAGATAATGGACTTTGGAAGTAATTTTGCATTTTTCAACTTTAAAATAAGGAGTTTCAATAAAACCATAAGGATTGATCTTAGCGTAAATAGCCATATGGTTCACTAATCCCACATTAGGGCCTTCAGGTGTTTGAATAGGACAAATCCGGCCATAATGGGACGGCTGTACGTCTCTCACCTCAAAACCGGCTCTTTCTCTGGTTAATCCTCCTGGACCGGTGGCTGACAGCCTTCTTTTGTGCTCCAGCTCAGACAAAGGATTCTCGTTATCCATAAACTGAGACAACTGGCTGGAAGCGAAAAACTCCTTTACCACAGCTGAAAACAGCCTGGAATTGATCAGGGCTGAAGGAATTATTGCCTCGTCATCCAAAGTTGACATCCTGTCTTTAGTCATTCTTTCCATCCTCATTAGTCCAACTCTTAGTCTGTTCTGCAATAGTTCCGGCAGTATTCTTACTCTCCGGTTTCCTAAATGGTCTATTTGATCCTGCTGAGCTTCCGGATTATTATTAAGACGGATTATCTCTCTTACTACGGCAATAATGTCTTCCAATTTCAAAACTCTATCTTCTACAGAAATCTCTTTTTCCTTTACTTCCTCCGCTTTTCCTTTTTTATTGTCTAAAAGCTCCGGCAACCTTAGCCATGTTTTCCATCTGCCAACTCTGGAAAAGTCATATCTTTCAAAATTGAAAAACATGTTTTCAATCAATTCTTTGGCTGTTTCCGGAGTAGCCAGGTCTCCAGGCCTTAAACGGCGGTAAACTTCCAATAAGGCATCTGCCTGGTTCTTGCTCGGATCCCGTTCTAAGGTTTCTTCAATATATTTAATTTCTCCTGTGTCCAGATCGCTAAAAAGTTCTTTAATGCTTTTATCCTGGTCCACGCCCAGCGCTCGCAAAAAAGTAGTTACAGGAACTTTTCTCTTGCGGTCAATTTTAAGGGTGATCGTGCCGGTATTTTCAGTGCTAAATTCCAGCCAGGCCCCTCTGTTGGGAATAATTTTGGCTCCAAAATGATTCTTGTTTAAAATATTCTGAGCTGTAAAAAAAGCTCCCGGAGAACGAATCAGCTGGGAAATAACCACTCTTTCCACTCCGTTGATAATAAAAGTTCCCCTTTCTGTCATTAAGGGGAAATCAGCAAGAAAAACTTCCTGTTCTTTCTCTTCTTTAGTTTTGAGATTAACCAGTTTTGTTTTAACCCGCAAAGCCGCTTCATAAGAATCATTGTTCTTCTTGGCTTCCAAGTCGTTCTTATATTTTGGTTTGGACAGCTTATAATCCAAAAACCAAAGTTCATATTCTTTGCCGCTATAGTCTCTTAACGGCGAAATCTCGACAAAAAGCTCTTTTAAATCTTTTTCCCAAAATCTTTGCCAGCTCTCCTGCTGGATTTTTAATAAATCAGGCACCGGCAAATGAACTTTTGATTTGCCAAAACTTTTGAATTTTATTCCCTCCATAAGCTACTGGGCCGCAAGTCTTCCTATCTCTTCCAAGCAGAAAAAACAAGATTAGTTACAATGCGGATAATATTTATAAATTAGAACAAAAAAACCTTACTTAGATCTTTATCTAAAGTTTAAGGTTGGAAGAAGATTCTTATTTACTTTTTGAAGTATGAAAAATCAAAAACAAAACAGCATTTAATATTCAAAATGTAACTCTGATTAGAAGCATACTCTGCTTTAAATAACTTGTCAAGGTTTTTACTTATTCTCTTTATCCAACCACTCTTTATACTTTTGCGCCATTTCAGAAAAACCCTTTTTATTGCTGCAAATTTCTTCTTTTCCGCTTACCATTTTGATATCGGCGTTGAGTTTTATTTTCCCTTTATATCTTTTCACTGGCTCCATTCGTTTTATTCTTTTTTGGGCTAATTCTAAAGTTTTCTTCAATCCCATAGTAATATTATTAATATATGTATTAGAAGAAAGCTTCTCCCCTGTTGCTAATATGACAAATTCTTTAAAAGTTTTAGATGCTCCCAATTTCCATACTTTCTTCATTTCTTTTCCTATATTGGGATTATCAACAATATGCTCGTATTTTTTGTAAAAATAGGCGCGCCATTGGCAAACAGCAAGTTCAGCCAAACCATAACCGTGATAAGCGCAAGCGCTTTCCCAAGAATAAATATGAGGAACGCGTAAGGCAAGTAAGGAATCTTCTGAATGTTCAAAATATTTTCTAAATATTTTTCTGGCAATTTTCAACGTTTTGTCCGCATTCAAATTATCGCATTCATATATTTCTTTTTCAAAATTCGCCACAAACATAATAGACATCATTCTAAGCGGAATCACCTTATGAACTTTCTTCAATTTTCTGGAAAATAAGGAAAAGGGATATTGATTTCCGTTTTCATCATACGCATACCTTGTTTTCCATTCAATGCTGCTGAAAACAGAATCCAAAAACATGCTTTGAGTTTCATCCCATGCGGTGGAAGCTGGAGGATATTCATGGTTAAGGCAGACTTCTGTCTGTTCAGAATTTAATAAATGAGCGGCATGCCCTCCTTCATGGAAAAGAGTCTCCATACCAATACTGCCCGAACCAACCTGTCCCGCGACAAGAGTGCAAGTAAAGTTAGACGCTCCCGGAATCCTTTTCCCGTTTTCATACTGGACCAATTTGGGCCAATGGCAGAATCCATTATTCCACTTATGTTTGCGATCAAGCAAATCAAGTTTTAACGACCCGCCACGGTAATTAATGCTCAAAGCGGCGAAAGACCTGCCCCAGCGCTCAAGTGCTTGGTCAAACTGGAAATAAGGATCTTCTTCTTTGGTGAAGTCCCCGGACAGCATATATCCGAAATTCCATGGTTTGCGCAACCCAGTCATTTTCTTTTCCATTTTCCTGATATCCTTAAAAACATATTTTGTTTTATCAAATATATCGTCAAAAATGTCAAAAAGCTCCTTTTTTGTCATTCCCTCTTCAACGTTTATCTTGTAGTCATAAAAATCAGTAAAGCCAAGTTTTCTGGCATATTCGTTTAATAATCCTACCATCTCAATATATTCGTCTAAACAGACTTTCGAATCTTTTTCCATCTGAAAAAAACATGCCTTCCTAATTTTTTCATCGCTGTGGGTCCTTATTATCATTCCCATTTCGTTTTCCGAGGCTTTTATAAATTTCTTTGTCTTTGGATCGATGTACCCTTGTTTTATGGTTGCTCTTTTTCTAAGAATTTTCGATTCTAATTTTGCAATTTTATCCTTTAACGGCATTAACTCCGGAGGAGTCTGATATTTGCTGAAAAAAAGTTTCCATGCTTCTAATTTTGTTTTTTCTTTTGCTTTTGCGGAATTGAGCGCTATTTCCACTTTTTCGGCATATTCTCGGCTGGCGCGAAAAGCGTCTCTGGCTTTCAGAGCTTTATTCATGGCTTTTTCCTTTTTATGGTCTCCCATATAGAAAAGCCAGAACAGCTCTTCATAAGCGGTATGAAGTCCAGCGTATTCTTTATTTAAATAAGTTAATAGCTTTTTAGTCATTTTTATTATAGGCCCATTCTCCGGAGCGCATGATCACCTCTCTTGTTCCGTCTTTTTTAATCCCGTCTACGCCCATTTTTTTTGAGCCAATCATAAAATCAGTGTGAACCAAGCTATGATTTCCACCCGCTTTAACAAGCGCTTTTTCTGACATTGTAAAACCATTTGCAATTGTGTCTCTAAACGACTGCCCCAACGCTAAGTGGCTGGCTGCGTTTTCATCAAACAAGGTCTCGCAAAAAAGCAATTTGCTTTGCGAAATGGGAGAACTGTGCGGCACCAAAGCCACTTCTCCCAATCTGGCCGCGCCTTTGTCAGTGGCAATAAGTTTCTTTAATATCTTTTTATCTCCTTCTTTCGCCCTTATATCTGTTACCCTGCCGTTCTTAAAAGTAAAGGCAAAGCCTTCAAGCCGCTGACCCGCATAGTATAACGGTTTGGCAGCTGCAACCGTGCCATTCGCCTTGTCCCTATGAGGAGAAGTAAAAATTTCTTCAGTAGGGATATTAGGAACAAAATCTATCGGCTTCTTGCCCACAGTTTTAGTCGCCGCGCTTGTCCAAATATGCTTTTCGGGCAGGCCGACTGTCAGATCAGTGCCCGGAGCTGAAAAATGCAAGGAAACATATTGTTTTTTATTCAAGTATTTGCTTATTTTTGAAAGCTTTCTTATATGTTTTTTCCAATCAGCCACAGAATCATTATGAATGCGAGAAGTTGTAAAAATGGCATCCCAAAGAGCCGGCATTTGTTTTGCTTTTGGCAGATTAGGAAATACTTTCTCCGCCCAGGCGGGAGTGGCGGCAGATGTTATGCACCAGTTGACTTTATTCCTTCTTGTATATTTGCGGCGCTTTGCCGCCTCTTGATGAGCTACATACTGCGCAGCATTCACTAATTTATGGTCTTGTCCTTTAAGCAGATCAGGATTATTGCCCAATATTATAAGAACTGCTCCTCCTTTTTTCATTGTTTGAACCAAAGCATCTGTTTTCCATTTCGGATATTCTTTAAAAGAATTGCGAGGCGCATTCTTAAACCTAACCAATGTTAACTGTTCGTCTCCCCATAAAACATCAACAAATCTGCATCTTCTCTTATATGCGGCTGCGGCAATTAAACGGACCAAAGGAGCCGCTTCCAAAGAAGCGCCAATAATAAGACGCTGACCCGGCTGTAGATTAAGGCCCATTTGTATTATTACTTCAGCGTATTTTTTCAAGTTTTCTTCAAACTTCATAATTCTCTATTTTTAATATCAGTTTGTGTTTGCAAATAACAGCTTAAGCAATGCTGGGTAAAGTCAATTCTCTGTTGAAACTTGTTCAATCCTGTGAGAAAACCTCCCTGAGCTTTATAGGGATATAAAACCTTTAGCTTATGGGTTTCGTCGCCCACTTTAAAAGGAATAGAGCCGCTTCCGCCCACCTGCAGTTCTTCGCTCTTAAACAGCCAATAGTCAATCTCTTCCAAATAATATTCCTTTTCTTTTTCAGTGAGTTTGGATTCTATCACAGAATAAGCGCTGATAACTCCTTCGATGTAAGCGCATTTATTGCCTAAAGAATTCCTTTGCTTCTTGTATCCGGATATCCGCCAATCCGTATAGTCTTTGACAAAATCATAATATTCCTGTTTCGGTTCCAGCTGGTATAAATCTTTTAAAGCCGCCATTCCCCAAAGATAAAAGTTATAATCCCAGGATCCTTCGCTGTATTGGGAATTAAAATAGTCAAAAGAGGCATCTATCACTGTTTTGACTTCATCTGTGGGATTGTATTTATAATATCTTGCTAAAGCCAGTAGAGCTTCCCCGTTGGAAAAATGAGATTCTTTTTCCGATTGGGCATTGCCGGTAAGATAATAAAAACCTCTAAAGCCTTCGTTAGGCTTTTTCATCGCCAATAGATAATGTAAATAATCGTCAAGAAGTTCTTGATGTTCTTTTTCCAATTCAGGATTTGCTTCGGTTAAATCCAATACCCCAACCAGCCCTAAACTTACTGCCCCTAAAGAACAAACATTTTCAATCCGCTGGATACAGCGGAATTGATAACCGTTAAACTCGCCTTCTCTTGAATTGTTTTCAAAATACGAAAGAGCGTTGATAACAGTATCTTTGAGCTCATATTTATTCTCTTTGTCTCTCCTTAGAAACTCTCCGAGAATATATAACGCTCCTGTCTGCCGGACCATTAAATCAGCTTTAGAATAAGCATCTGATAAAGGAGAATATTCATAAAGAAAATGACCGCTGTCTTCCTGGGAACGCTTCAGCCAATTTACTCCGGCAGCCATAATATCATCTATTTCTTCATCAGTTAATGGAATATAGTTTATTGTATTATCTATAATTTCATCTTTTGTGCTAGTGGCAATGTCATCGGTTGCAATATCTTCTGATGTTGTTTCGTCTTCTCCAACCACAGTTTTATTGTCTTCTATGTCTTTGTTTCCGTTCAAAATAAAAAAGCCTAAAATAGACAAACCGCAAAACATTATCAATAAAATTATAATTATTTTTTTCATAAAGCTCTTCTTTCTAAAATTTTAAAACCCTCAAAAACCGCATCGCAAATAAAATTTTCCAAATCAATGAAATCGCCTTTAAGCTGAGATTTTCTCAAACAAGAATTGTATAATCGCTTTTTTTCCTGCTTAATGGCAATTGGTGGCAAATTATTTAATAGCGACATGGTGTGCATAATTAATCGTCCTATTCGGCCGTTACCGTCTGAAAAAGGGTGAACTTGTTCAAAACGGCTGTGTATATTAGCAAGATGCGCGATAATATCCTTATTCCGGCAATTAATATCTTTAATTATTTGTTTCATTAAAGCGGGTATTTTTAAATAATTAGCCGTGGAAACATTGGTCCCGACAATGCGAACTCCATGATTTCTATAAACACCGGCATCCTCTCTGATACTGTTTATTAAAATGCTATGAAGCTTTAAAATCAACGCTTCATTGATTTTAGGCGAAGAAACAGCAAGGTATTTAAATAAATACCGTAAAGCTGTTTGATGATTCTTTGCCTCCAACTGCTCAACCATATCTTTGTTTGGCAGGGCAATATTATCAAACAAAATCGCTCTGGTTTCTTCTTCAGTCAAGGTGCTCCCTTCAATTCTATTCGTGTGGTAAGTCAGTGAGAGCAAAAATTGGTCATAAATATCCGGGTTCTTTATGATTTCTGTCAGAATGTTCTTATATCCTCTAGACTTATCTGATATTATTTGTTTTTTTGCCGTTAAAGAATCGGCAACAATGGTTTTTTGATTCGTATATTTGAAATACAAATTATCAATATTCTCTTCTGTCTGCCGGCGCGGCTTTGATTTTCCGTTAATTAGGCTGTTTAAGGCAACAAAAGACAGCCCGAGTTTTTCAGCCAGCTTTACTTGAGTCAAGCCGGAAAGGCTTTGGATAAGTTTTAATCTCTCAATAACTGTCATATAATGACATTTTACTAAACTTTATAAAGTTTGTCAAATACAAAGGTCGTATAAAGTTTTGGCAACATATTATTCGTGTTTCAAAATATGTACTGTTTATGTACATACTGTAGAATACAAAAAATAGCTTGTGAATAGTAAAACTGCAAAATATAATTATATAATCTCAATCATCTATAAAACAAAAAAAGAGAGAGAAGAGGAAATTTTTCGATTCCAGAAAGTGAGCTTTTAAAATAGCCCACATCGTCTGAAAAAATTTCTCTTAACTCTCCTTAGAGTTGGCGGATTGCACCAAATGAAGATCGTATTTACCATCTGGTATATTCTGATCGCCTCCTGTAAACCCATCAGGATCACTTTCCTGCACTACTGATGAATGATGCCTCCACGTAGGATCGGAAAGAATTCTCCTCAAATTTTCGGAGCCACAGATAGCTATTGCAATTACTTTGTTATCTGAAACAAGCGCTAAACGTTTTCCTTCTGTTCTACTCTCATTTGCTTTTTTAATCTTATAATACACTCTTAGAAAACATTCCCCGTCTGGCTTTCCTCCTTTCCATTTTTTAACCGACTTCACTTTAACCGTGCCAACCCGTTCTCCTCCTAAGTCCACAAAACTGTCTTCGCCTACTTTTATATTTTCCATTTTACCTTACCTCCATTTTTCTTTTTTACACTCCGAAAAGTTTTTTAATGTGCTTATGCACAACTCTTTTTCTCAGGAATTCCTGAGTTAGAAACTAAAAAGGACTATTCAGGAAAAACTCCTTTTTAGTTTCTGCCCGTATTATAGTACGCTACCTCAAATTTGTCAAGCTCAAATGGAATCAACCACGTTTTCATTTCTTTCCTTCTCTGCATCTTTTCTAATTTTTTTATCTTTCCAATATTTTCTAATATTTAAGCTCAAAATATTTTATTCACCATCACTATGATAATTCATATTATCATAGTGTTTTGAAACTACAATCTATTTTTTCTCCAAATCCAGAGTTTGGTCAATACGGATTTGTTTGATGAACTCCGGAACGTGGCTGACGAGAATCATAGCTCCTTCATACTGGTCAAGAGCGCTTGCAATTATCGGAATGTGACGGAAATTAATGTGGTTTGTAGGTTCGTCCAAAAGAAGAATTCCCGGCCTTAAAAGAACTAACTGCGCGAAAGCAACTAATCCCTTCTGTCCCTCGGAAAGCTCACCAATCTTGGTTTTCAAAATTTCCGCATCCAAAAGAAAACCGGCAGCACAGGAACGAAGTTCCTGCTCACCTCCTTCTTTCATACCCTTTTCTAATGCCTTATGTACGGTTTCGTTAAAATCTAAGGTGGAAAAATCCTGCCGATAATAACCGAGACACAACCCAGAAGTGATCTGTTCTCCTTCTGCATGTCCGCTGGCAAGGCTTTCTAGAAGCGTGGTCTTGCCAATTCCGTTGGGGCCGGTCAAAAGCAAATGATCTCTTTTTCTAAGCGTAATTTCAACTTTTTTAGCAACAGGCTTATGGTTTCTTATAATACGAACCGATTGCAAGGAAAGCAATTCTCCCCCTATCTCTTTCTGACAAGGAATTGTAAAATTCCTGATAGTTTTATCCTCCTTGCGAACAATTACAATATCCTCTTCCAGCTCTCCTATTTTATCTTTCATTTTTTTGGCGACATCCCGCAAGTGGCCACCTTTCTGCGCAAAAAATCCTGCCTGTTTTTTTCTATTTTTAATGTCTCTCTCAAGTCTCGCATTCTTCATTCGTTCTCTCTCAAGTCGTCCTTTTATTTCTTCTACTACCTTAAAATAGTTTCCCTGATATTGCTCAATAGTATGATTAAATGATTCAAGATAAAGAACGCCTTGCGTAAATGAATTTAAAAAATCGGCATCATGGGAAATAACAACACATGTTTTCTTGTAATCAATCAAAAATTTGGTAAGATGCGCTATGCCAGCCTTATCCAAATTATTCGTTGGTTCGTCCAATAGCAATATTTCCGGATCTTGGATCAACGCCTGAGCCAAAAGGAGCCTGGCCTGCTGCCCGCCGGAAAAACTTTTGATGATCTTTTCATGAGGAGCATGAAGATTGACCACTTCCAAAGCTTTATCTATCCGCGGATCAATATCATATACTTTTTCCGGAAGCACTTTTTTAAAGAATTCTCTGACAGTAAGATCAAAATAATCGCGAGGCATCACTTGCCAAGCGGTCGCGATACTAACGCCGGAATCTATATTAATAGCTCCTGAATCAGGCTTTAATTTTCCAGTGATAAGTTGAAGAAGAGTGCTTTTACCCGCTCCATTCTGCCCCATAAGAGTGATCTTTGATCCCTGTCTCAA